>JAEWAH010000183.1 GCA_023391725.1 Bacillota bacterium
CCCAGTTTGCGCGTTTTTGACCACAGTACCCACCGGCACCTTGATTACAAGGCTTTCGCCCTTTTTCCCCGAGCAGCGGCTGGCCGAGCCATCGGTCCCGTTTTCGGCCTCATACTTGGCCTTAAAACGAAAATCCAGCAGCGTGTGCATGTTGACATCGGCCAGAAGCACGATGTCTCCGCCTACTCCGCCGTCGCCCCCATCCGGGCCGCCATTTAAAACAAACTTCTCCCTGTGAAAAGAAACACAGCCGTTCCCGCCGTTCCCGGCCTTGGCCGTGATGGTCACATGATCTACAAAAAGGGCCACAATGCTCCTCCTACGTTGTTCAATGCCAATAGCTTTTCAATTATATCACAAAAAATTCCACTGGGAAAGCCGGAGGAACCTCCTTTTGCAAAGAGATTCCTCCTCACCTGCTAAGAAAACTTTATGGATGACTTCCATTGCGGACAAAACGTATTCTGGGACATCTCCGAAGGTCCAGGGCGCCCGGAAAGCCCTGGACGCGCCCGCAGGCGCGATGTCCTTCTTATACCTCTTTGGAAGCAGAAGATGTTATAGCAGAATTCTTCTTCAGCGTCCTATAATATCGGCACATCTCCTTGAGCGTGCACACCTCGCACTCCGGCCTCTGGGCATGGCATACCCTGCGCCCATGATAAATCAGCCAATGGTGGGCATCCCGCCAGTCCTTCTTGGGAATAGCCCTTTGCAGCTGCCTTTCCGTTTCTTCCACCGTCTTGGCTGTGACCAGCCCCAGCCGGTTACTCACCCTGAACACATGGGTATCCACTGCGATAGCGGGCACGCCAAAGGCATTGGCCAGCACCACATTCGCCGTCTTGCGGCCCACCCCGGGGAGCTTCGTCAATTCCTCCATGGTGCCCGGCACCTGCCCGCCATAATGAGCCACCAGTTCCCGGCAGGCCATGACGATATTATCGGCCTTGGTCTTGAAACCGCAGCTTTTCACCATCGGGTGCAATATCTCCGGCGTGGTAGCAGCCATGGCCGCGGCATCCGGAAAAGCGGCGAACACGGCGGGAGTGACCTTGTTCACCTGCTTGTCGGTGCACTGGGCGGACAGGATGGTGGCAACCAGCGTCTCGTAAGGGTTGGTGAAGTGAAGCTCCGGCCTGGGGTCGGGGTACAGCCGGTTCAGCTCTGCTAAAATAGCTTTCTTGGAAACAGGCATGGGGGAAACCTCCTGCAAGGATAGGTCAGGCGTGGGGCAAGCGCAGGGAAGCGGGAAGGCGCTTGAGCAGCGTACCCACTTCCAGGATCAAAAGCACATTGACGGGGTATTGGGCAATGTTTTTGATGAGCCGGGCCGGTAGGATGGCAAGGTAAGCCTTGCCCTGCAAAATGGCCAGCCACAGCGTATTGAGCGCAATGTAGCAAAGAATCGTGATGACAAGCTCGGCCAGCAGCGTCCGCACCCATGCGCTCTTGTTCTTGAAGTCGAAGTTCTTGTATTGCCCAGACAGAAGCAGCCCATAGATCGCTCCCGTTACCATTGCGGTGATGGTGAACCCGGGGAAGTAACTGCCGCTCGGGAAAAGAAAAAAGCCGATCACGTCTCCCAGCCCACCCGCCACCGCGGCGAGGATAGGGCCCAGGAGCATACCGGCTGCCGCAATGGGAAGAAACCCGAGGCTGATACGCAGCCATGGGAATAGGTTGATCACAAGGAAGCGGGAAAACACCACTTGCAGCGCGATGAGCATGGCCATTAGGGTAATGATTTGCGGTTTCATGTAAGCCTTCAAGGTTTTTTGCATGGAACTCCTCCTTTCGAATCTTGGGTAACCCAAAAAAGATTCGCTAGGGGCGCCCATGAGCAAATAGCAGTGGGATGCGGCTATGGGAACTTATTTCATTCCCTTGGGCACCGCACAGAGGGAAAACCCTCCGTTTCGTTTCATGACAACTCCCCGTTCATGAACACTTGACGCGCCCAAACCTACTCTGCCTCACACGAATCACGCAGGGCCGCTGCGTGATGCCATTGTACAGGATTTCGACACCCTTCGCAATAGCCAATGTGGTTCTCCAAAATCTTGTTGACGGAACTTACACTTCATGGTATCCTTCCCAAGGAAAGGGGTGAGAAGATGGTTCTGTGAGCCATTGTGTGAGTGAGAACCGCGCATAAAGATGCGTTTGTTTTCTTTACCATGGTTTACAGAGAGAGCTTCTTGCTTTACCCCGGTGCGGCATAATATCCCGCCCCGGTGTTCATAGCTGTCTCTTTAAACCGTTGGAAGACGGTTTTTTTATTTGCGTTTTAAGGAGATGAGTCTATGACTGTCAGTGCAGTTCGGCCGGCAATAGCCGCGCCTCTTACCCGGTATATGGCGCCCTACAAGAAACGGGCGGCGGGACTCGGCTTTTTGTTCGCGGTGAATATCACCTTTCAGCTGGCCGCGCCGGAAGTGCTCAGCCGCTTTATCGACGCGGTGGAAGCGGGCGGCTTGTTTGGCCGCGTGGCGCTCATGGTGATCCTTTATCTGGCTTTCATGCTGGCGCAGACGGGCGCGGCTGCAGTGATGGAATACGCTTCCCAAGCGCTGGGCCACTGCGTCACTGACGATTACCGCCGGGACGTGATGGCGCACTACCTGGGCATCGGCATGGAAACGCACAATACCTGGCGCACGGGCGAGGTGATGACGCGCCTGGATGAGGATGTGGAAGGGATGTACACGTATTACCACGTGCTGATCTTCAAGCTCACCTCTAGCGGCGTCCTGCTTTTGTGCGTGCTGGCGGCGCTGGCCCTTCGATCCCCGCTGCTCTCCGGCGTTTTACTTGGCGTCAGCCTCCTGGCCATCCTCGCCTTCAAATGGATCCAGGATAGGGGCGTCAAAAAGTACGAGCGCCGGGCAAAGGCTCAGGCGGAATTCAACGGCGCGATGAAGGAATTCATCGACAGCGCCGTGGAGCTCAAGGCTTTTGCAGCTCAAGGCTACGCCGAATACAAGCTCAAGCTGGCCATGAAGAAGTCCTTTCGTGAAGGCTTTCCCGCCAGCTTCATGTACGGCAACCTTTGGAGCGCCGCCACCCTCACCCAGGCGCTTGTGGTAGCGGCTTCCCTGGCCATCGGGATCTCCCTGTGGGATAAAGCCGTTATTTCCACCGGGGGCGTGTTTTTGATCTTCACCTATACAGAATTGGTGATGGGCCCGCTGCAGGATTTCCGCAACCATATGGGCCGGCTGCAGGATGCCAGGGCGAAGATGCGCCGCGTGGCGGAACTGATGGAGATACCTTCCGGCCTGATCCACGGCGGCAGGCGCCTGGGCCGAGGACCGCATGGGCTGACCATCCGGGACTTGCATTTTGGCTATACCGGGGGCGGGGAAGTCCTGCGCGGGCTGACCCTTCATGTTGCGGCCGGAGAGAAGGTCTGTGTGGCAGGGGAAACGGGCTCTGGCAAAAGCTCACTGGCGGGGCTTGTAACACGGCTATTTGAATACAAAAAGGGCGAGATATTGCTGGGGGGCATCGAAATCCGGGAACTTGATCCCATGAGCCTTCGGGACAGCATCGCCTATCTTACCCAGGATCCGCAGCTGGTCCACGGGACCATCCGGGAGAATATCACCCTGTTTTCGGATAGGTATGACGACGCGACCATCCGCAAGGCAATTGAAAATGTGGGTTTGAGCAAGTGGTTCGGGAAATTCCCCGAAGGCCTTGATACAAATCTTGCCATGGCCGAAAACAACCTGTCAGCAGGGGAGGCGCAATTGATGGCCATCATCCGCCTGGCGCTCAAGGACCCCGCGCTGGTGCTGCTGGATGAGATGACCGCGCGATTGGACAGCGCAATGGAACGGCAGGTGCTTTCCGCCATGGAAGAACTCTGCCGGGGCAGGACGGTGCTGGCCATCGCCCACAAGCAAGCCGTCATGGCCTGGATGGACCGCACGGTGCATATGGAAAATGGCGTGATCCTAGAGGACGCCGATAAGGAGGCGACAAGCGCATGAAAGCAAAAACGCTCC
>JAEWAH010000230.1 GCA_023391725.1 Bacillota bacterium
CAGGGAACACGGCTTCATCGGTGCGCGGCTGTGTTTGCCACGCAAGGTCATCGCCGGGCACTGGGAGGACAAGAAGGTCCGTGAGCGCATGGGCCGCTGGATGCGCGCGGCCATCGGTGCTCATGAATCCCGGAAGCTGAAGGTCTGCCGGTTTGGCGATAACATGCGGGACGTTGCCGTCACCGAAGGCGACAAGGTGGAAGCCGAAATCAAGCTGGGCTGGTCCGTGAATACCCACGGTGTCGGCGACCTCATCGCCCGGATGGACAAGGTCACAGAGGCCGAAGTTGACGCCAAGATGGCCGAGTATAAGCAAAAGTACGATATCAAGACCGATAAGATTGAAGCCGTGCGCTACCAGGCCAAACAGGAAGTGGCGCTTCGGGCATTTCTCACCGAGGGCGGTTTCACTGCCTACACCGACACCTTCCAGGACCTGCAGCAGCTGCGCCAGCTTCCAGGCTTGGCCACCCAGAACCTGATGAAGGATGGCTTCGGCTTTGGCGCGGAAGGCGACTGGAAGCTCGCAGCCCTGGCCAGGGTCATGAAGGTGATGGCGCAAGGGTTGCCCGGCGGCACGGCCTTCATGGAGGATTACTCCTACCACATGGACCCCAAGAACGAAGGCATTTTGGGAGCGCACATGCTGGAAGTGGACCCGGATATCGCGGCCAATCGCCCCAGCATTGAAGTGCATGAAATGAACATCGGCGACAGGGAACCCCCGGCCCGCCTGACCTTCGCCACTGGCGACGGCCCGGCCATCGTGGCCACATTGGTGGATATGGGCGACCGCTTCCGCATGATCGTCAACGATGTGCAGGCCAGGAGCCCCTATGAAAAGATGCCCAAGCTCCCCGTGGCCCAGGTGATGTGGAAGCCGCTGCCGGACTTGAGCACTTCCGCCGAAGCCTGGATCCTGGCCGGCGGCGCGCACCATACGGTGCTCAGCTACCAGCTGGACGCGGAATATTTGCGGGATTTTTGCGAGATGCTGGGCATCGAGTTTATTCACATCAACAAGGACACCACTATTCCCCAGCTTTCCAAGGAGCTTGTCTGGAACGATGTGGTGTGGCGGATGAAATAAAAAAGTCCATCGCCCACGCCGGAAGAAGTGGCAGCGGCCAGGGAATATCCTGGCCGCTTCGCTTTTTGTGGGCAGCTCTCTTGAAACGGTTGCTTTTTCTCCATCAACAAGGGACGTCGCAACGCCGCCTATGGCAATTACACCTCTTCAGTCACCTTCGGCGACAACTTCCCCTCAAGGGGAAGCCTTTCACTGATTTGTCCCCTAAAATTTGCTCTTCCACAGCTAGGATTTGATTCACTGAAATATTCCTCCGAGGAGAAGCAACCCAAAGCCTTCCCCTTGAGGGGAAGGTGGCGCGCAGCGCCGGAAGAGGTGTCAAAAAGCTGCCGTTCCACTGCCTTCCTCACATTCATCCCCCCCGCATTGCATTCCATTTCCCTTTTTTGTATAATAAGTGCACTTAATACACGCGACAACTTCATACCACCCAGCCGATAGGGGGGATCCCTGTGCGAAAAGTTTTTTTGGCTTGTTTGTTTTTAGCTCTTCTTTGCGTTCTCTCCTCCTGCTCTCCCGCCACGCCAACGGCCAATACGGCAACTGAAAACGCCATCCTGCTAGGCTACGCCCAACTTGGTTCCGAAAGCGCCTGGCGCATCGGCAACAGCCAATCCATCAAGGACGCGGCCCAGCGGGCGGGCATCCAATTGATGTTCGAAAACGCCGAGCAGAGCCAGGAGAAGCAGATTAAGGCCATCCGCTCTTTTATCGCCTACCAGGTGGACGTGATTGCCTTCTCGCCCATCGTGGAAGACGGCTGGGACAAC
The DNA here is from genome assembly GCA_023391725.1 of Bacillota bacterium. GTDB lineage: Bacteria > Bacillota > Clostridia > Christensenellales > Aristaeellaceae > JAEWAH01. Next base: position 1,861 of record JAEWAH010000230.1, read on the forward strand.
GTTCTTCGGGAGGCCAAGGAAGCCGGCATCCCGGTGCTGTTGGTGGACCGGCTCATCAAAACCGATGATGAAAGCCTGTACGTGGGCTTTATCGGTTCCGACTTTTTTGAGGAGGGCCGCTCCGCCGGGCGGTTCCTTGAAAAGAAGACGGCAGATATGGACCACGTACGCATCGTGGAGATCGCGGGCACGGAGGATTCCTCGCCCATGCGCCAGCGCGGCCTGGGCTTTAGGGCGGTGGTGGGGGACAACCCCAAATTCGAGATATTGGAGAGCATCTCCGGTGACTTCCTGCTTTCCAAGGGCAAGGAGTGCATGGAGTACCTGCTTCAAAAATACTCCGATATCGACGTGCTTTACTCCCACAATGACTCCATGACGCTGGGGGCCATCGAAGCCATCGAGGCGGCGGGGCTCACGCCGGGGAAGGACATCATTATCATCACCGTGGATGGGGAGCAGAAAGCCATCGACTTTTTGAAGGAAGGCAAGATCAACTGCGTGGTGGAATGCACGCCTCTTTTGGGGGATGTGGTGATGGACCTGACAAAGAAGCTGGCCGCGGGGGAAACCATCGACCGGGTGACCTACTCTACCGAGACGGTGTTCACCGAATTCGATACGGATCTTGACAGCCTTCCCGAAAGGGGCTATTGACCATGGGCAGCCTGATGGAAAGGATCTTAAAGCGGCTGCACGTGGCGGGCAGCATTGGAAAGCGGCTTAAGCTTTCCTACATTATCATCATGGGCCTGATGATCATTCCCCTGATCGCCAGTGTGGGCGTGATGGCCAACTATGCCTTCCGCTATCATGAGGTGATCAGTCAAATTGAAAAGGTTTCTTCCCTGAAACCCCTGGTGGAGGAAAGCATCCCGGATGAACTTTGGAGCGTGGTGGCCGGGCGCAAATCCTTTGCCCAGGGCCTGCAGTATGACCTCATCCATACGGTGAACGGGCAGCTGGACAGCCTCATGGCTTCCAGCGTCACCCGCAACCCCATGGAACTCACCGTGGCCCGGCGCACCATGGATACGTTGGAAGAATACGTGGACCGCTTGGGCCGGCAAATGGAGGCCGGGGCCCGGGTGCAGGACAATGAGGTGCAATTGGAGGAGGTGCGCAGTGTGGCCGCCCTGGTGGGCGACATGCTGGAAGACTTCATCGCCCTGGAGATCAGCGCCGCCACCGATACAAGCACCCGCCTTCAAAACATGCTGGGGATCATCCTGGCCGGGGAAATGGTGCTGCTGCTCCTCACGGTGCTCTTTGCCATGCTGGCCCAGTCCTCCCTGGGCGAGACCATCCGCCGCCCCATCGCCCAATTGGAGGATTTTGCAGGGAGTCTGGCGGGCGGGAACCTCTTGGCCCGTGCGCCCACCACGGAAGTGGAGGAGTTAAAATCCTTGACCGCCAGCCTGAACATCATGGCGGGGAAGCTGTCGGACCTCATCGAGGAAAACAAGCAGGAGCAAGAGAATCTGAAAAGAAGCGAACTGCGCGCCTTGCAAGCTCAGATAGCCCCTCATTTTCTGTACAACACCCTGGACGCCATCGTCTGGCTGGCGGAAGCCCGCAAGACCGCGGAAGTGATCCAGGTCACCCAGGCCCTTTCCGACTTTTTCCGCATCTCCCTCTCCCAGGGCCGGGACTGGATCCCCCTTTCCCAGGAGGTGCGCCATCTTCAGGGATATATGACCATTCAAAAGGTCCGTTACCGGGATATCCTCGATTACGCTATTGATATTCCAGAGGAACTGCACGACCTGCAAATATTGAAGCTGGTGATCCAGCCCCTGGTGGAAAACGCCATCTATCACGGTATCAAGCACAGGCGGGGCAAAGGGCGCGTTCAGATCGCAGGCCGCAGGGATGGGGAATTTTTGCATTTTGAGGTGCGGGACGATGGCCCGGGCATGACGCCGGAGCGGCTTCAGGAAATACGCGACTGCCTGGAACAGGGTATCCCCATGGAAAAAGAGAACCTGGGCTACGGCTTGTATAACGTGAACAAAAGATTGCAGCTTTACTACAGCCCGCCCGGGGGCCTGTCCATCGAAAGCGGCCCCCATGGCACGGCCGTTTCCTTCGCGGTCCCGGTAAGGAGGCAGGAGCATGTATAAAGTCTTCCTGGCAGATGATGAGATCGTGATCCGGGAGGGGATTCGCAACAACGTCCCCTGGGATGAAACGGAGTTTGTGCTGGCCGGGGAAGCCCCGGACGGGGAAATGGCAATGAGCATGCTCCAGGACATCAAGCCCGACATCCTCATCACCGATATCAAGATGCCCTTCATGGATGGCCTGGAGCTGTGCCGGTCGGTGGCGCACACCATGCCTTGGGTGCAGATGGTGATCCTGAGCGGATACGATGAGTTTGCATACGCCAAGGAGGCCATCTCCCTGGGGGTAAAGGATTACCTCTTAAAGCCTGTGAACGCCCAGGAACTTTTGCAGGCCTTATCCCGCATCGGCGAGCGCATCCGGGAGGAAAAGAAGCGCCAGGCGGATATCAAAAGCCTCAAGGAACAATTCGCCTCCAGCAGCCGCTACATGCAGGAGCAGCTTTTAAGGGAGCTGTTCCTGGACCCGCTGTCCCAAGAGGATGCGGCGGGGATCATGGAACGCTCCCGAAAGCTGAATATGAGCCTGCTGGCTGGTTTTTATCTGGCGGTGCTCATTACCCCCGGGTATACCGACAGGCGCCATGTGGAATCCATCGCCGTGCGTGGCGCGTTGCAAAGATTGTGTGATGGAAGCGCCGGGGCAGTATATTGCTGCGAGGCAGGCGGCTTTCCCGTGCTTTTAGTGCTGGGCGACAGCGAAAGTGATCTTGAAGAGCGGGCCTACGGCTTTGCCCAGGCTGCCCAGTATGGGGTGCAGCAGGCCGCGAACATCACCATTCAGGCAAGCATTGGTTCAGCCGTCAAAAACCTGTGGGAGGTATTGCAGTCTCTTCAGGCAGCCCAGGCAGTGCTGCGAACCATGGACGCGCTGGGGGAAGAAAACAGCCAAAGGCGCATCATGGGCGCCAACGACGTGGGTGTTTCTCCCGGCTTGTCCCTTTTGAACCTGGATGTGGCGCCTATCTGGGAGCAATTGCAATATGCCGCCCAGGAGGACATCGATAAGATCCTCAATCATTATGTGAATTCCTTAGGGGATGTGGCGCTGCATTCCAAAATGATGGCCAGCTACGTGTATGTGGAAATATTGCTGGCGGCCTCCCGGATCATCAAGGAAAATGGGGGCGTCCCCAAGAAAGTGATCCCGGAGCGCGCCGGGCAGGGCCCGCGTGAAGACGCGTGTGACGTTGCGGACGTGCTGCCGCAGGTGAAGGAGATCTTGGAAAGCGCCATCGCCTTTAGGGACAGGCAAAGCGCCACCTCCTACGGCATGGTGGTCCGCCGGGCTCAGGCGTACCTAAACGATCAGTATCAGAACCCAGCCATCGGTTTAAAGGATGTGGCCGGTCATGTGGCCCTGAGCAACAACCACTTCTGCACCGTGTTCTCCCAGGAGATGGGCGTCACCTTTACTGAATACCTGACAGGTTTGCGGCTGAATCGTGCCAAGGAGCTTTTGCGACTGACGGCTTTGCGCTCCTCCGACATCGCCTACCAGGTGGGCTACAATGATCCCCACTATTTCAGCTATCTTTTTAAAAAGAACACAGGGATGACACCCAGGGACTACCGTCGGGAAAACCAGGAGGGGCAGGCGGATCAACAGGCAAAATGATGTAAACCGTAATTCTTAAGAAAGCACTGACTAAAGCCTAAAGGCGTCATTGCGAGGGAGCACGCGACCGAAGCAATCCATATGGAGCAAGGGCTTCTGGACTGCTTTACGAAGTGAACAATGACGCAACCCGAGTTAATCAGTGTTTACTTAAGAAAGTGAGAGAAACAAGAAACGGGGCTGCCG
>JAEWAH010000271.1 GCA_023391725.1 Bacillota bacterium
TACAATTTTTTTTTATTCTTTGGGGGGGGGCCGGGGGCCGCCCCCGGGTCACTCGGCGCGGAAAGCGTACACCGTGATGCTGTTGAATGTTTCGCCGGGGCGCAGTACGGTGCTTGGAAAATTGGGATGATTGGGCGCATCGGGGTAGTGCTGGGTCTCCAGGCAGAGGGCGCATTGTTTCCCGAAATATGAGCCGTTCCTGCCAGGGATGCCCTGCTGGTTGGCGGTGTAGAATTGCACGGCGGGCTGGTCGGTGGTGACCTCCATTACGCGGCCGGAAGCGGGATCACGCAAAAGCGCAGCTTTCTTCATCACAAAGGGTTCGCCAAGCACAAAGTTGTGGTCATAGCCGCCCATGCCGTAGCGGATATTCACATCGTCCTTTCCCATTTCGATCCCTTTACCGATGACGGTGGGTCGGCGCAAGTCAAAGGCGGTGCCGGTAACGGGCAAGAGCTTGCCAGTGGGAATCAGACCCTCGTCGGTCTCGGTAATGAAATCGGCGGGAATGGTGATCTCATGGTCAAGCACAGTGCGCCCGTCCGCGCCGGCAAGGTTGAAATAGGCATGGTTGGTAAGGTTCAAAACCGTGGGCTTATCGGTCACGGCGCGGTAGCGGATGCTCAATTCGCAATCATCATTGAAGGAATAGGTTACATCCACCGTGAGCCGGCCGGGGTAGTTCTCCTGCCCATCGGGGCTTACAAGATGCAGATGCAGCTTATCGACGCCCTGGCCTTCCTCGGGAGAAGCTTCCCATACCTGCACGCCAAAGCCCACCACACCGCCGTGCAGATGGTTCTTGCCGTTGGTTAGGGCCAGTTGGTAGGTTTGCCCGTCCAGGGTGAACTGGCCCTTGGCGATACGGTTGCCGTAGCGGCCGATCAAAGCGCCCAGGCTGCCGTTCTTTTCAAGGTAGGGGGCGAGCTCGTCAAAGCCCAAAGTCACCTCCGCCAGGGCGCCCGTCTTATCCGGCACCCGGATGGAGGTGATGATGCCGCCAAAGGTGATGATGCGGACGGATGCGCCGATACGATTGGTCAAAGTATACTCCTGGACGGCCTGGCCGCCTGGGAGAGAACCGAAAGGTTTTTTTAAGATGCTCAAGGGATGTTCCTCCTTCGTCTCGTAGGTGTTCCCTCTATTGTACAAGGATTTTTGGCGTTGTCAATTGGCAGAGGGGCGAGGTTTCGCGCCTGCGGGCACGACCAAAGGGCTTTCCGGTCGCCCTTTGGATACCTTCGGGCGCCTCTATCCCAACATTGATGGTCTTGAGAATAAAGACCCTGATAAAGTTTTCCTGGAAGGGGTGCGGGGATGCCTCCTTTTGAAAAAGGAGGCATCCCCGCAAATTACTGTATCCGTATCCCTCTCTCCCCTACGCCCGCTTCCACAGTGTCCAGTAGCCCTGGCCGTTGCGGCCCTGCTGCCAGCGGTAGCCGGAAAACCCGGCAGGGGGAAGTGCGCCGCGCTCGCCGGGCACGGCGTAGGCCACCTGGGTCACTTTGCCGTCCCTGGCCAGCATGCCTACGGCATAATAGGGAATGGTGCTCCCAGCGGCCATGGGCACCTGCACAAACCGCCAGCCCGGCGCGTCAAAGGGGGCAAAGGGTGGGTAAACAGAAAAGTAAGTTTCCAGCTCCTTGACGGCAGAAGGCCAGTGAAGCCGGGTCAGGGCCATGACAGGCTGCATGCCGGTGGGCGGCCCGGCATCGGGAAAGACCGGACCAGGCGGAGGCGCCTCCCGGGCGGCGGTGTATATGGCGGGGCCCATATCATCCGGAATGGATTCGGGTTCAGAAGGGGGTGGGGCCGTTTCTTTCACAGATGTGACCTCTGAGCCTGCCTTTTTTGAATCGGCAGGCGCTGAAGGAAAAGGGAGCTCCTCCGCGGGGGCACGGACCTGCGGCATAGGCAGTGAAATATCGGGCAAAAGCGCCGGGATCGGCGGCACAGGAGACGGCGGGGCGGATGTAGCCTTCACGTCATAAACTTCGGGAGATGGTTCTTCGGGCGGGGGTGCCTTTGACGGAACAGAAAGATACTGGCGCACCGTTTCCCCCATCAGGTAGGCGGAAAGGGAGCTGTTTTCTTCCAGCGCGCCAAGGAGCAAAAGCCGCGGAGTCGGCCAGTCCTTAACAATGCAAAGGGCGGCATAGTCCTCCAGGGGCATCCCGCCGGGCGTAGCGGCCAGTTCGCGTTTCAGCGCCGCGTGACCCCTTTGCGAGATGGGCAGCAAGCCCAGGTCGCATACAGCCGCGCCGCCGCGGCTTTCCCTGGAAGCCAGCAGCACCCGGATCCCCTCCTCCTGGGGAGAGAAACCATGGGCGTTCACCGTTAGGATATATTTCCCCCGGCCCTGTTCCAGCCGGGCATAGCCACCTCCGCCCCCACCCTGGACACAGGAACGCAAAAGGATGTACAGCCTTTGGAATCTAACCGATTGCAACGTGCCACCTCCCTTGGTGTTCGTTAGGAAAGCCTATGCCAAAGGAAGGGGGAGTATGAGATGCGTAAGGAATACACCGGCCGAAAAAGCCCGAACGTCCATCACAAAACCTTTCCAGTCTTTTGCAAACTTTTTCCTTTTTCCTCTTGCGCCGTGAAGGGGGTTGTGCTATACTTCTTTCGGCAATCTGTTAAATTCTTGACAAGGGTTGGTCAATATGCTGCTTACCATTGCTTTTGCTCCATGCATGGCCTGATCCCGGACGGGGATTGCATGGAGCGGTAAAATAGAAACCGTCCGATATCAGGCTTTGCAAACTTCAATCTCATTTGATTTGGAGGAGCAAAGCCATGAAGTATACGCATAAATTCTCTGGGCTTAAAAGTTTTCTGATCCTTTGGGGCGGCCAGTCGGTTTCCGCACTGGGCAGCGCCATGACGAGTTTTGCGCTCATTATCTGGGCGTACAGGCAGCAGGGCACGGCTACCAGCATCACGCTGCTGTCCTTTTTCACGTATCTGCCTTCGATCCTTTTCTGCTTTGTGGCCGGGACTCTGGCCGACAAGTGGAATAAAAAGCGGATCATGCTCTTAAGCGACCTTGTGGCCGCTCTGGGCACGGTAACTGTTTTTACGCTGTATAAGACGGGCCAATTGCAAATTTGGCACCTGTACACGGTAAATTTTCTGAACAGCCTCATGAACGCGTTCCAATGCCCCGCCTCATATGTGGCGGTGAGTTTGCTTGCGCCCAAGGAACAGTACACCCGGGTCAGCGGGCTGCAAAGCTTTTCCAACTCGGTGGTGACAATCGCCACTCCCGCGCTGGCCACGGCGGTATTGGCGCTGGGCGGGCTTGAAACAGTGCTGATCGTAGATCTTGTCACGTTTGTTTTCGCGTTCGTCTCGCTGGCGCTTTTCATCCGTATCCCGGAGGCGCCGGTCACAGAGAAAAAGGAAGAAGAGGAAGAGGGATTTTGGCATGGCTGCCTGACAGGCCTTCGCTTTTTACGGGAACACAGGCCGATATTGCATATCATCCTATTCTTCTCGTTCATCAACCTATTGGCCTATATCACCGGGTTTGGCATCCTGCCGGCGATGATCCTGGCCCGCTCGGGCGACAGCCAGGCGGCGCTGGGCATGGTCTCCTCCGCTGTGGGGCTGGGCACGCTTGTAGGCAGCGCGCTTGTAACGCTGATGAAGCCAGCGAAAAACCGCACACGGGTGGTCCTTATCTCATGTGGTGTATCGTTCTTATTGTGCGATATCCTTTGGGCACTGGGGCAAAGCGTGCCCATATGGGTCTTCGCGGCCTTTTTAGGAAACCTGCCGCTGCCTTTCCTGACCGCGAACCTGACGACCATCATGCGCACCAGTGTCCCCACGCCACTTCATGGGCGGGTGTTTTCCACAAGGGATACGCTGCAATTCTGTACCATCCCCCTGGGGCTTTTCCTGGGAGGGTTCCTGGCGGACCACGTGTTCGAACCGTTCATGGTGGGAAGTACGAGGCTTGGTGGCATCCTTTCCGTGTTGGTGGGATCGGGCCGGGGTTCTGGCATGGCGGTGATGTTTTTGATCACCGGGGTGATAGGGATGACGGCAAGCTTTTTAAGCCTGAAGAGCCGATCAATCAGGAGTTTGGATACTTGAAACATCAAGATAAGCATAAAGCGCCGCCCGGATGAGCGGCGCTTTTACTTTTTTATCCAGACCAGCTTCATATATTCCGCTCTGTCCTAATTAAGGTTTTATATGGCTATGCTGTTGTGTCACTCCCATGCCATCTTGACTTTTTTGCGCAGCTACACTATACTGCATGAAGAAGTAGCAGATGGGAGCGGCAGGCCGGATATGATTCGTTTGTCCATGTTGACCCTTGCCGCAGCAATGCTGCTGGCTATGGGGAATGGTCCTTTGCCCGCAGGGCAGGAGGCGGCGGCGTCCCAAGTGCAGGACGCACCCACCTCCTCCTTAAATTTTCCGGCGGAGCATGACCGTTCTTTTTTTGGCTGGGAGACTGTACAGCTTTTTGCAAAAGCCGGGGCAATGAGCAGCCAGCACCGTCAGACGCCTGCGGGCCGCGTGTTCCGCTTTTTCGCGTTGGGCTTCTCCTGCGCAGCGCCGACAGCATTGGCCCTATTAAAGCGTATTCCGGCCGGCAGGAAAGCCCGGCCCGTTTTCGCCAGGCTCCTTACGCTTCCCTTGGGCAGCCATGCCCCTCCCGCGTTATTTTGATGAAAACATGCTCATATGTTTTTAGGACAACCTATCGGGAAGAAGAAATAACGCAGGCGGCAGAATGCCGCATGGAAAGGGAGATCATATGAAGGCCAAAAAACCAGCCTTTATCATCATGACCATCATCATTCTTTTGATGACTTATGTGGCCATGTTCGGTGTGGACATCCCTATTGGGAACAGCCACTTTTTCATTCCCGGCGCGCCCAACATGCGCTTTGGTATTGACATCCGGGGCGGCGTGGACGCGGTGTTCGAGCCCAAGGACGTAGACAAGGTGCCTACCGGGGAAGAACTGGAAGCGGCCCGGGCGACAATCGAAAACCGCTTGGATGGCCTGAACATCCTGGACCGTGATGTGACGGTGGACAAGCAGAACGGATACATCATCGTGCGTTTCCCCTGGAAGTCCGGGGAGACGAACTTTGACCCCGAAAAGGCTATTGCGGAACTTGGTGAAACGGCCAAGCTTACGTTTGTGGACCCGAGCGGCAATGTCGTGGTGGACGGCAGCCATGTGACCCAGAGCGTGCCGCAGTATGACTCGCAGTCCTCCCAGTACGTGGTGGCGCTGGCCTTTGACGACGAGGGCAAAAAGCTCTTTGCCGATGCTACCACAAGACTGGTAGGCCAGCCGATCACCATCTACATGGATGAGCGGGAAATATCCTCCCCGAAGGTGGAAGAGGCAATCCCCAACGGCAGAGCTATCATCAACAATATCGGCTCCGCTCAGGAAGCCGTGGACCTGGCCCGGAAGATCGCCGCGGGCGCGCTGCCCTTCTCGCTGGTCTCCCGCAACCATTCCACCATCAGCGCCACGTTGGGCCAGGGCGCCCTGGACGTGATGGTGAACGCTGGCTTCGTGGCCTTCATCGTGATCTGCATCTTCCTTCTCCTCTATTACAGGCTGCCCGGTTTTGTAGCCTGCCTGGCGCTGCTTATGCAGGTGACGGGCCAGCTGCTGGCGCTGTCCATCCCCCAGATCACCTTGACGCTGCCCGGCATCGCGGCCGTGATCCTGTCCATCGGTATGGGCGTTGACGCCAACGTCATCATTTCCGAGCGCATCCGTGAAGAAATGCGGGCGGGGCGCCCCATCGACTCGGCCATTTCCATCGGCTTCAAGCAGGCGTTCTCCTCGGTGTTCGATGGCAACATCACGGTATTGATCGTGGCCATCGTCATGATGATCTTTGGTTCAGGCGCGTTGTTGTCCTTCGCCTATTCGCTTTTGACCGGCATTATCTTGAACTTCCTGGCTGGTGTTACGGCTTCCAGGGTCATGATCCGGTCCCTTAGCAAGTTCAAAGCGTTCCGCAACCCCGCATACTACATGCCGCAGGGGAGGGCAAATGTATGATTCGCTTCTTTGAAAAGCGCTACGTCTTTTTCACCATCTCGGCGCTCATCATCCTTATCGGGATTGTTTTCATGTTCATCAACGGTGTGCAATTGGACATCCAGTTCAAAGGCGGCGCGATCCTCAAGTATCAGTACACAGGTAGCATCGACTCCGTGGCGGCGGGCGATTTTGTAGCCGGGAAGCTGAACCGCCTGGTCGCAGCGCAAAACACAACGGACCTGGCCACCCACAACACCTACATCAACTTCAACCTCGCGGGCGAATACGGCCTGGATGCTGCGGAGCAGCAGGCCCTGGATGAAGCGCTGAAGGCGCAATTCCCCGATGCCAACCTCACGGCCTCTGAGACCACTATGGTGGAGCCTTTCTTCGGCCAAAGGTTCCTGCGCAACGGGATGATCGCTATCGTGCTCTCTGCCGTGCTGATCGTTTTGTACGTATGGTTCAGCTTCCGCAGGATCTCGGGCTTGTCGGCCGGCGTGATGGCGCTGGTAGCGCTGTTCCACGATCTTCTGGTGGTGTTCTTCACCTGCGTGATCTTTAAGATCCCCATCGGCGATTCGTTCATCGCCGTGGCACTGACGATCCTTGGCTACTCCATCAACGACACCATCGTCATCTATGACCGTATCCGCGAAAATACGCGGCTGTATAAGGA
>JAEWAH010000241.1 GCA_023391725.1 Bacillota bacterium
ATAGCGGTATTGATCTGGCTCATGATTTATCCCATGATGATGAAAGTCGATTTTACAAGCATCAAGGATGTTGGCAAAAACCCGAAAGGGCTTTATGTGACATGGGCCACCAATTGGCTGATCAAGCCGTTTACCATGTACGGAATCGCGGCGTTTTTCTTTTTTGTTGTGTTTAAGGCGCTTATCCCTGCCGGTTTGGCCAAGGAATATCTTGCGGGGGCGGTGCTCCTTGGGGCGGCCCCGTGTACCGCGATGGTATTTGTGTGGAGCCATTTGACAAAAGGCAACCCGGCCTATACGGTGGTGCAGGTCGCCACCAATGACTTGATCATACTGATCGCGTTCACGCCCATCGTCGCCTTTTTGCTTGGCGTCAGCGGCCTTGCCGTGCCATGGGATACGCTTCTTTTATCGGTGCTCCTGTTTGTGGTCATCCCCTTGGCGGGCGGAATTTTGACCAGGACGCTGATGATCAAAAACAAGGGGCTGGAGTATTTTGAGCAGCGGTTTATCCCCAAATTCAACCATGTGACCGTTGCGGGGCTGCTGCTTACGCTTGTCATCATCTTCTCGTTCCAGGGCGATGTCATTCTTGAAAATCCTCTGCACATCCTATTGATCGCGGTACCGCTGGTCCTTCAAACATTCCTGATTTTCTTTATCGCCTACCTGGCGTCCAAGCGGCTGAAGCTCAGGCATGATATCGCGGCTCCGGCAGGCATGATTGGGGCGTCCAATTTCTTTGAGCTTTCGGTGGCTGTCGCTATCTCTCTGTTTGGCTCCTCATCCCCGGCCGCTCTGGCGACGATCGTCGGGGTGCTTACGGAAGTGCCTGTCATGCTGATTCTTGTCAAAATCGCCAACAACACCCGGCATTGGTTCCCCCAGCCCGCGACTGATAACAAATAATGATTTGAAGGAGAGGACTTTCATGAAAACGATGGCAATCTACGAGCCGGCCATGTGCTGCCCCACAGGTTTGTGCGGCGTAGGCGTTGACCCGGAATTGTTGAGGATTTCGACTGTACTGAACGCTTTGAAGAAAAGCGGTATTGAGGTCGCGCGTTACAATCTTTCCAGTGCGCCGCAGGAGTTTATTAATAGCAAGGCCGTGAACGATTTCCTCAACGCAAGCGGCGTGGATGGGCTGCCGGCCATCGTTGTGGACGGACAGATCGTGATCACGGGGCGATACCCCACCAATGAGGAATTCGCAAGCTTGCTGGATGTTCCTGCCGAGGCCATAGCCACCAAGCAAAGGGTCATCAAGGGCACCATCAAGAAGGCGGGCGGCTGCGGCTGCTCAGGCGGGAAATGCTGAATCCAGGCCTATTTTCAATGGAGGGACTTGCTTTGGAGAATTTTGATCTTGCGGCGATAGCGCGCACAAAGTACTTGTTTTTCACCGGGAAAGGCGGTGTGGGCAAAACATCGGCCGCTTGCGCCACAGCCGTCGCGTTGGCGGACGGCGGGGAGAAGGTGCTGCTGATCAGCACCGATCCCGCTTCCAACCTGCAGGATGTTTTCGGTACCCAGCTTTCCAACAAGGGCGTGCAAATCAAGGAAGTACCCGGGCTTTTTGTGGCTAACCTCGACCCCATACAGGCCGCCGCCGAGTACAGGGAAAGCGTTGTGGCGCCATTCCGGGGCAAACTGCCCGACGCGGTGATTAGGAACATGGAGGAGCAGCTTTCCGGCTCCTGTACCGTGGAGATAGCAGCCTTCAATGAGTTTACCAATTTCCTGTCCAGCCAGGACGTTCAAAGGGATTACGGCCATATCATCTTCGATACGGCGCCCACAGGCCATACGCTGCGCATGCTTCAATTGCCCTCCGCCTGGAGCAACTTCATCAGCGAAAGCACCCACGGCGCCTCCTGCCTGGGACAGCTTTCCGGCCTGGAAAGCCGGAAAGAGACCTATAAAAAGGCTGTTGAGACCCTGGCGGATGGAGGGCTTACGACGCTTATCCTTGTCTCCCGCCCGGAGGATGTGCCCTTGAAGGAGGCGGAACGGGCCTCCCAGGAGCTTGCCGACCTTGGGGTGAGCAACCAGGTGCTTTTGATAAACGGCGTACTCAGCTCTTTTGACGACAGTGTTTCCCAAAGCCTGTATGAAAAGCAGCAGAAAGCCTTGGCGCAAATGCCAAGCGGGATAAAAGGTCTAAAAACCTATTGGATACCGCTTCGGGCCTACAACATCACAGGGGTCGACCATGTACGGGCGCTGCTTAGGGAAGATTTATCCACGCCCGGCGGCGGCAAAATACACGATCATTCCTTTAAGCAACTGCGGGACATCGTGGACGATCTTTACGCTTCAGGGAAAAAGGTCATTTTCACCATGGGCAAAGGCGGCGTCGGCAAGACGGTGATTGCGGCGGCCATCGCCCTGGGCCTTTGTGAACGTGGCAAGAAGGTCCATCTGGCCACCACCGATCCCGCGGCGCATTTGAAATACGTCATGCTGGAAGGCAGCGGGATCACCATGAGCCGCATCGATGAACGCGCAGAGCTTAAAAAGTATCAGGAGGAAGTGTTGGCAAAGGCCCGGAAGACCATGTCCAAGGCCGATGTCGCCTACGTGGAGGAAGATTTGCGTTCCCCCTGCACCCAGGAGATCGCCGTGTTCCGCGCTTTTGCCCAAATCGTAGAAAGGGCGCAAAGCGAGGTCGTTGTTATCGATACGGCGCCAACAGGCCATACCCTGCTGCTTCTGGACGCGACCCAAAGCTATCACAGGGAGATCAAGCGTTCCCAGGGCGATATCCCCGATTCGGTCAAAAATCTGCTTCCCAGGCTGCGCAACGCAGATGATACGGCGGTGGTCATCGTCACCTTGGCCGAAGCTACGCCGGTCTACGAGGCGATGCGCCTGGAGGAAGACTTAACGCGCGCCGGCATCGCCACAAAATGGTGGGTGATCAATTCTTCCATGCTTGCGACCGGCACAAAGAACAGGATGCTTAGCGCCAAGGCAGACAGCGAGATCGAATGGATCAACAAGGTGGATGAGAATTCTTCGGGGAACTTCGCCGTCATCGGATGGAAAGAAGGCGATATACAAGGCCCCGGCCTGCGTGAGCTGATTGGGTGATTTAGCTGTGCCATCTGACCACCCCGGCGCTGCGCGCCACCCCTCCGAGGGAGGGGAATTATCTGGGCGCTCTCGTTCCATTCCCCTCCCTCGGAGGGGTGGCGGCGATGGCCGGGGTGGTCGTAGGTCCTTACCCCACACCGTCCTGCATGAAAAGCCGTTCTATATAAAAAGTTCCCCGGAAGTAAAAACTTCCGGGGAGCTCTCGTTTATCTCACAAGAGCTCTCTTTTTCTCCTCACACCTTCGCCTTGTACGCCATGCCCATATACGCATCCCCGGCCTTCAACTCATCCAGCATCTGCCTAAGCCGTTTTTGCCGCGTTTCCTCCCGCTTGCCCCTTGTGATCCAGGCGATGTAATCATTTTGCTGGTAGGCGGGGCGCGCAAGATACCTTTCCATCAGCCCTTCTTCGTTCAGCGCGGCCTTCACAAAATCGGGCATGGGGTGTACGGGGCGTTTGAGCCTTGAAGCGTCCATATAAATTCCTCTTTGCTGCGGCTGGTTTGCCCAGCACGCCTTCGCCTAAAATAATCGATGGTTTTGCCGTGCTTTACAGCCAAGATATGTTCTGGATTGCTTCGGTCGCAGGCTTCCTCGCAATGACGCGATAGCCAGCGTTTCGTCATTGCGAGCCGCGCGAAGCAATCCAGAATCTGCGTATTGCCTTCCCTGGCAAAGCGGTATCCCATCTGATACCGCCACATTATCTTCTAGTCTATACCGGCTGTCAATATTGCACTGTCTTATACCTCCTGTACCAGCGGCTCTTCCGCCATGCGATAGCCCACGCCCATCTCGGTGAGGATGTACCTGGGCGCGCCAGGGTTTGATTCGATCTTGCGGCGGATGTTTGCCATGTTCACGCGCAGCGCGTGGCTCTCGTCGGTGTACAGACCCCATATCTGCCTAACGATGAAATCATGGGTGAGCACCTTCCCGGCGTTTTTCATCATCAGCGCCAGTATCTTGTATTCAATGGGCGTCAGGTGGACCATCTCGCCCCTTAGCGACACGGTATGCGCGTCGTAATGGATTGTAAGTTCACCGATTTTCGATTCCTGCGCCCCCGAATCATCTGGGCCCATCACAAGGCGGCTGTGCCGGATGGCCGTGCGGATCCTGGCCAGAAGCTCGCCTGTGCCGAAGGGCTTGACGATGTAATCATCCGCGCCCAAGTCCAGGGCCAGAACTTTTTCCCGCTCCTGGTCCCGTGCGGACACGATGACCACGGGGGTTTTTAAGTGCGCCCGGATGTCCTTTAAGACCTCCATGCCGTCCATGTCGGGCAGGCCAAGGTCTAAAAGCACCACGTCCGGAGATTGGGCCGCGTGAAGCAGCAGGCCCTCTTTCCCCGCCCGGGCCTTTAACACCCTAAAACCGTTGGAGGCCAATATGGCAGATATGAAATTCAAAATGGTCTGTTCATCCTCGATCACAAGAACCAGTGGTTTGACAGCCGTCACGGCTTAACGCCTTCTTTCACTCTTTTAAGGGCAAAGTGAAGCTGAACTCCGCCCCGCCTTCCGGCCTGTTTCGCGCCTCCAGCACGCCATGATGCGCTTTGACGATGGTATTGCAAATATGAAGGCCGATGCCCATGCCCCTTTGGGAATCGGGGCTTTTGCCATGGCCTGCGGCGCCGCTTTCAAACAGGCGGGGAAGTTCCTCCGGGGGGATGCCCCTGCCGCTGTCCAGCACGGAAAACTTTGCAAAGTCCCCGCTTTTTTCAAGGCGGACCTCCACCTTTGTCTGCTCGAGGGAATACTTCAAAGCGTTTTCGATGAGGTTGATGAGCACCTGCATGACCAGCGTGCCGTCCATGGGGACTTCCAGCAGTTCACGGGGCACCGATACGTCCACACGCCTGTTTGGGAACCTCTTTTCAATGCGGCCCACGGCTTCGGCCACCACTTCCTCCGCGGCCTCCGGGCGCATCTTCACATCGGAGGTTTCTCCCGAAAGCTTCGTGACGGAGAGCAGGTTCTCCACCATGCGGATGAGCCACTGGGCCTCCTCCTGGATGCTTTGGGTCAGTCTGTCCCGGGTGCTTTCATCAAGTCCCGGGCCGCTTTCATGAAGCGCGGCGGCGCTGCCCAGGATGCCGGAAAGCGGTGTGCGCAAATCGTGGGAGATGGCCCTGAGCAGCGTGCTGCGTGTTTTTTCCTTTTCCGATTCCACCACGATCCCGCGCTGCTCATCGGACAGCCGCTGACGTTCCAATGAAAGCGCCGCCTGGGAGGCGATCATGCGCAAAAACTGCCGGGTCGCGTGGCCGGGGGTGCCGCTTATGCACGAGATACCCCACACCGCCAGCACCTTCCCCTGGGAGATCACCGGCATATAAAAGGCCGCCGCGCCCATCAACGTATCCGTCCCCGCCCCGGCGCGCTTCCCGTTTACGAACACCCAGTGGGCCACCGCGCGCTCATCCGCAGAGTGCATGAAGGCGGCATCCCCCTCCTTGGGGGATTGCAAAAACACGCCTTGGGCCCCCGTCTCCGGGTCGGCGGTATAAAAGATCACCGAGCGGTCAAACAAGTTCACGATATAGCTGTTGATAAGCCGTGCGATATTTTCCGCGCCGCGTGTTGCCAGCAGCTTTTTGTTGATCTCATATAGCACCTCGGTCCGGTGCTCCCTTTGGGCGGCCTGCCTGGCCTGGGTTTTGATCCTCACCGTTAGCGCGCTGGTGATCAGCGCGATGAGCAGCATCACAAGAAACGTCACCGGGTAGGCGGGCTGGATGGCGGTAAAGGTAAAGTAGGGCTCCACAAAAAAGAAGTTGAAGGCCAGCACGCTTACCACCGAGGCAATCACACCGTAAAAATACCCCGCTGTCACCCGGGAGATGACAAGCACCGACAGAATGTAGACCATGATCACGTTCTGGTCCGCGATTTGCAAGCCGCGAAGGCCAAAGGAAAGGATGGTCGCCAGTATCAAAAGGCCCAGTGTTTTCCCCGTATCGGCTAAGGAGAAGCTAACGCCGCCCCGCAGCTTTTCCTCAGGTCTAACGTACGGGCGGTCCCCCGCGCTGCCGGGAATGATGTGGACTTCCACCCCAGGCAAAAGGGCGATGAGCTTATCTTCAATATCTGTTTCAAACAGGCTCCGGATCGTCTTCCTGTTCCGGCTCTTCCCGATGACGATGTTGGTGATGCCCGAAAGCCTGGCGTACTCTGAGATGGCTCCGGCGATATCGTGGCCGGTGAGGGTGACCACCTCCGCGCCAAGCCTTTCGGCCAGGTCCATGTGGGCGCGCAGCGTCTTTTCCTGGGCCTTCGTCAGCGCGTCGCCCGAGGCTGTCTCCACATACACGCACGTCCAGTGGGCGTGGAAGGCCTCCGCAGCCCTGGCCGTCCAGCGGATGCACTTTTCGGAGGTGGGGGAGGGGCCGATGGCTGCCAGAAGCTTTGTGCTGGCCATCTTGTGCAGCACGCCGCGCTCGCTTTGGTTGTCGCTGGAGATCCGGTCCGCAGCGCGGCGCATGGCAATCTCCCGCAAAAGCTTTAAGTTCTCCAGGGTGAAAAAATTGCGCATGGCTGTCTCTGCGCGCTCGGGGCGGTAGATCTTGCCGTCCTCAAAGCGGCGCAGAAGCTCATCCGGCTCGATGTCAATAAGTTTCAATTTCTCCGCCCGGTCGAAGAGGAAATCCGGCACCGTCTCCTGCACGTGGACCTTGGTGATGCCCTCCACCACGTCGTTCAGGCTTTCCATGTGCTGGACGTTCACGGTGGTATATACGTCGATCCCGGCGTTGAGCAATTCTTCTATATCCTGATAGCGCTTTTTGTTGCGCACCCCGGTGGCGTTGGTGTGGGCCAGCTCATCCACCAGAATGAGTTCAGGATGGCGCTTTAAGGCCTCGTCCAGGTCGAATTCCTTCAATTGTATATTGCGGTAGGGCACGATCTTGGGCGCCAGCGCGGGAAGACCCTCCAACAGCTGCATCGTCTCCGGGCGTGTGTGGGGCTCGATATAGCCCACCAGCACGTCGGTCCCGGCCCTGTGCCGCTCCCTGGCCTCGTCCAGCATGGCGTATGTTTTGCCCACGCCAGCCGCATAGCCAAAAAAGATCTTGAGCCTGCCGGGGCCGTTTTCCTGGCCGTTGTTAAGCTCCCATAATATATCGTCCGGATCGGGGCGTCGCTCTTCGTCGTTCAATTTTCTCACCTCCTAAGCAGATGATGGCAGAATGGCTGGTGGTAATCAACGTTCAACATAGGGGTAAGTAAGGCCTTCCTCTTAAAGCAAACGATGATTTAGTGGTGCGGCTTATGTTGTATTCAAGCATTTCATTTTCAGCTGCCTGAGACCAGCCAGCCAAAAGCCTTCCCCTCAAGGGGAAGCCTTTTTGGGGCGCGCCAGCGCCGGAAGAGGTGTAGAGCGCTGTGAGCGCCCGTTCCATTCCCCTCCAGGGGAGGGGTGGCGCGGAGCGCCGGGGTGGTTGACCGTAGGGCGCAACGCCTTTGGATTGACGAGGACGCAGGAGGGAGTAGGGGGGATTTCCAGGGCCTGCGGGCCCTGGACCCGGAGAGGGAAGCGACGGTTGCGTTCGTCACGGTTCCGCCAACCCATCCAACCTAAGATTCACCTTCAGCACATTCACTCCCGGCTCGCCCAGGAATCCCAACAGCCGCCCGCTGGTGCAGTCCGCGATGATCTTTCTTACTTCCGCCTCATCCACATTCCTTGCCTTGGCAATCCTTGCCACCTGAAATTCCGCTGCGGCGGGGGAAATGTGGGGGTCCACGCCGCTGCCGGAAGCGGTGACAAGATCCTGAGGAATATCTTGTGTGTTCTCCGGATCAAAGGCCCGCCACCAGGCGATGCGCTCCGCCACTAATTCCGCCTGCTTGTCGCTCACGGTGGAAAGGTTGGTGGCGCCCATGGGCCTCCCGATCAAATATTCCGGCTTGGTAAACGCCTGGGCATAAAGCTCTGAGCCGTATTCCCTTTGCGTCCCGTCGGGCATGGTCGCGGTGATCACGCTGCCATTGGCTTGAGCGGGGAACAGCCACTGTGCAACCCCCGTGACCGCCGCCGTGTACACACCCCCGCACAGGATGGTCATGGCCGCAAAAAGGACAATCGCAGGCCGAAGCAGTTTCCTTATTTTTACCATATGACTTCACCTCACACAAGGCCAAGAGCGGTTAAGAGCACATCCAGGAGCTTGATGGCCGCAAAAGGAGCGACGATCCCGCCCAGGCCGTATACCGCGATGTTACGCTTGAGCATTTCCCCGGCCGGGACCTCCCGGTACTTCACGCCGCGAAGCGCCAGGGGGATCAGCGCAATGATGATCAGCGCGTTGTAGATGATGGCCGAGAGGATAGCGCTGGTGGTGCTTGTAAGCCCCATAATGTTCAGCGCCGTCATCTGCGGATAAATCGTAAAGAACAGCACGGGGATAATGGCAAAGTACTTGGCCACGTCGTTGGCCACGCTGAAAGTGGTCAGCGACCCCCTGGTCATCAGCAATTGCTTTCCGATGCGCACGATATCGATGAGCTTGGTGGGGCTGGAATCAAGATCCACCATGTTCCCGGCTTCCTTGGCGGCCTGGGTGCCGGAGTTCATGGCCACCGCCACGTCGGCCTGGGCCAGGGCTGGGGCATCGTTGGTGCCGTCCCCTGTCATAGCCACCAGATGGCCTTTCGTTTGGTATTCCCGAATGAGCTTGAGCTTTGTTTCGGGGGTGGCTTCTGCCAGAAAATCATCTACGCCTGCTTCCGCGGCAATGGCTGCCGCTGTCATGGGGTTGTCACCCGTGATCATAATGGTCTTGATTCCCATCTTCCTTAGGTCCTGGAACTTTTCCTTCACGCCATTTTTCACGATGTCTTTTAAATAGATGACCCCCAGCACCCGGCCATTTTGGGCCACCACCAGGGGCGTACCGCCTACCCCGGCCACGCGCTTGACGATTGCGTCGCACTCCTCCGGGTACGTCCCGCCCTTGGATAATACAAAGGCCTTCACGGCGTCCGCCGCGCCTTTTCTGATTTCGTTGCCCTGAAAATCGATGCCGCTCATGCGCGTTTTGGCGGTGAACTCCACAAACGTGGCGTTCAGTTTGCTAAGTTCCCGGCCCCTTAAGTTGAATTTTTCCTTGGCCAGCACCACAATGCTGCGGCCTTCCGCCGTCTCATCCGCCAGGGAGGAAAGCTGGGCGGCATCGGCCAACTCCTGCTCGGTAACGCCCGCAATGGGCATAAATTCGCTGGCCTGCCGGTTGCCCAGGGTAATGGTGCCCGTCTTGTCCAGCAGCAGCACGTCCACATCCCCTGCGGCCTCGATGGCGCGGCCGCTCATGGCCAGTACGTTGGCCTGGTTCAATCGGCTCATGCCCGCGATGCCGATGGCGGACAGCAGCGCGCCGATGGTGGTGGGCGCAAGGCAGATCAAAAGCGCGATCACGTTGGTGACAGAGATGGCCGCGCCCAATCCCGCCTGGGCGCTGGAGAAGGCCGAGAAGGGCAGGAGCGTGGCCGAAACCACAAGAAAGATGATGGTCAGCGTCACCAGCAGAATCTGCAGCGCGACTTCATTGGGCGTCTTTTTTCTGGAGGCGCCTTCCACCATGGCGATCATCTTGTCCAGGAAGCTTTCTCCCGCCTCCGCCGTCACGCGGATGATCAGCCAGTCGGATACAAGCGTCGTCCCGCCTGTCACGGCGCTGCGGTCGCCGCCGGATTCGCGGATCACCGGCGCCGATTCTCCGGTAATGGCGCTCTCGTCCACAGACGCTGCGCCCTCAATGACTTCCCCGTCCATGGGGATCTGCTCCCCAGCTTTCACATACACGATGTCACCCTTCTTCAACTGCGCGGAGGGGACTTCCGTGTAGTCGTCCAGGTTGTCAGGGCTTTTAAGCTTTTTTGCTTTTACGTCCTTGCGCGTCTTGCGCAGGCTGTCGGCCTGGGCTCGTCCCCGGCCCTCGGCCAGGGCTTCGGCAAAGTTGGCAAAGAGCACCGTGAACCAAAGGATCAGGGCGATGGCCAGCACGTACCCCGCCCGCTCATCCGCGATCCCGAACAAGGAGAGGATATACATAAGCGTCGTCATGATGGCGCCCACATACACCACAAACATCACGGGGTTTTTCACCTGCGTGCGGGGGTCAAGCTTTACAAAGGACTGGCGCAGCGCATCCAGCAGGACGCCCTTTTGCGTGCTTTTCTTTTTCATATTTCTTCGCCTCAGTTCACATGTTGGTGAAGTAGTCTGCAATGGGCCCTAACGACAGGGCGGGCAAAAAGCTCAGCGCGCCGATGATGAGGATGACGCCAATAAGCAGTCCCACGAACATCGTGTTGCTGGTGGACAGCGTGCCCTCACTGGCGGCCACGGTCTTTTTCTTTGCCAGGTTCCCCGAAAGGAAAACGGCTGCGCCCATGTGAATAAAGCGCACGATAAGCATAATGATCCCGCCCGTCACGTTGGTGAACACGGTGTTGGCG
>JAEWAH010000041.1 GCA_023391725.1 Bacillota bacterium
GGGTACAACCTTGCCCTCGGGGCTCAAAACCCATTCGGTCATCTGTGAAGCCTGGCCGCTGACGGCTCCCTGCAGGAAGGGATCAGAGAACCAGGGCAGGCCCGTGGCGGGCATCATGTCCGGATAGGCGTTTTTGAACACTTCCATCACGTTTTCAAGTTCCGCAACGGTGGTGGGCATGGAAAGGCCCTGTTCCTTCAAAAGATCAGTGCGGATGACGCAGCCCTGCCAGCGCCACTGGTAATAGTCGGGGATGAACAAGATCTCACCCTTGGTGTTGGTGCAGGGAATCCAGGCTTCCGCGGGAATGTTTTTCAGAAGGTCCTGGCCGTACTCCTTCAGAAGATCATTCAGCGGCATCACCAGGTCGCTGCCGGTGGCGTACTTCATGGCATCGCCGATGTTCATGGTGGCGGCATCCAGTTGGTCGCCGCTGGCCAAAAGCACATTCAGCTTTTCCAGGGAGCCATCAGTAGGCACAACGATCCAATCCAGGCTAAGATCGATGGAGCCGGCGATTTTCTCTTCGATAGCTTGGCGGACTTCCTTCAGGTCTTCATCGGTAGAGGTATTGGACCAGGGCGTAAAAAGCACAAAGGGCTGTGCCGCCGCCATTGCGCTCATGGGTAACAGGC
This sequence comes from Bacillota bacterium, assembly GCA_023391725.1. Lineage (GTDB taxonomy): Bacteria > Bacillota > Clostridia > Christensenellales > Aristaeellaceae > JAEWAH01. The sequence continues at coordinate 636 of JAEWAH010000041.1, forward strand.
TTGCAAACAGGCATGCCACCAGAACAAGAGTAAGCCATTTTTTCAACACGTTACTTCTCCTCCTTCGATTTTGGGTGCATCACATGATTACCGCGAGACAGATCCACTCTTCCCCCCTCTTTGCTGCCGCACGGCATAGCATTTGCTTATCAAAAGGATAAACGTTTATCCTTTTAGCACATCTTAAACCGCTCCCCACTTGGCCGAAAGATTCGTGCGCTTTCTTTTCTCAAGTATACTCCCATACGGTTCACAATACAAGTGGAAATCTATGAATTACCATCTAAAAACCCGAAATTTTTAAACCCGAATCACAAATTCCTATTGTTTCCGATGCGAAGATCAGCGGAATCACCGTAAGAATAAACGTTTACCCTCCAGCGGATGTCATACGAGAAGGTTTGATATCATGCTTTGATGCCCAATGCAAATCAAACCATCATTCCTTTTACGTGATCAAGGGTATAAGAATCATCCATCCCGCCCAAAAAAGTGACTGACAGGGCGCCGGAGGCGTTGCCAAGCCGCGCGCATTCCTCCAGCGGCATGCCGGAAAGGTACCCCTTCAAAAAGCCTGCATTGAACAAATCGCCTGCGCCGCACGTATCCACGGCTTGCACAGCCTTGCCGCAGATCAATTGAACCTGTCCGTTATGGCACAATGCGCAGCCCTTGTCTCCCAGCTTTACCACCAGCAGCCTGCAATAGGCAGCCAGCTTGGCTATGGCCGCTTCCACCTCCGTTTCGCCCGTGAGCTGCATCGCTTCAGAAGCGTTGGGAAAAAAGATATCGCAGGCCGAAAGAACCTCTTCAAAATCTTCGATACGCTGGGATGGGTCCCAGGTCGTATCCAGAGAGAGGGTGCAGCCGTATTCTCTTTTCAGTTTGTCAAGGCCAAGGCTTTTTGCATATCCCAAATAGCTGTGAACATGGGCGCTTTTGCAAAAGCCCTGCCGAAGCATATCCTCGGGGATGCAGTCCATCCCCGTTTTATCATAGGTGGCAAAGGCGCGCTCGTGCCCCAGGGATAAAACGGCCGTCACGCTGGTCATGATGGCAGGGTCGCGCACCACATATTCCATGGCAAGGCCCGTTCCTTCCATATAAGCATAGGCTGCATCGCCCAGCTTATCCTCACCCAGCCTGGTGTAAAAGGCCGTAGAAACACCAAGCCTGGAAAGCGCCATGGCTGTATTGGCCGCGCCGCCGGCCTGGATCTTGAAGACCTGGCAATATTCCTCACGCCCCGGGGCAGGCAGCCTTTCAAGGCCGCCAAACAAAAGGTCGCAGTTGGTTGCGCCAAAGCAGAACACATCGTATGCGCGCTTGTCAAAATTGCTCATCATTGCCAGTCCTTCAAATAGTCGGCATGCACCTGCATGTATTTTTCCACAAGGGCTTTCGCCAGGGACCAGGAGCCTACCAGCGGATGGTTCATCAGCGCATGAACGGCGGTTAATACGGAGCGCTGCGCCGCCGCCTGCACCGTCAGCTTTTCATAGCGCTTGACCTGCCTCATCAAAAGCAGGTTCTCCTCATCCGGGTCGTCTATCTTCATGGGATGCGCCCCATCCCGGTCCACCAGGCAGCTGACCTCCACCACGTCGTCCGGTTCCATGCCCCGGATGCTGCCATTGTTGGGCACATTCAGCGCAACGTCTACCGTCCGGCCGGTATTCACAGCCGTGATATAGTTGAACACGATGCCGGCGTAACCTTCCAGCAGCTGAATCTGCCCGCTTGCAGGCACAAGCTCAGGAATGCCCAGGGATTTCAAGTCAATTTCCTCCAGCCGGGGCTTTGTGCCGCCCATCTCCATGGCCATATAGCTGCCTTCCCGCCTTTGCATGGCCTCCCGGTAGCAGCGGTTGATGGATTCGTAATCAGAGGGATCAAAGGCGCATAGGTCCCGCATCATTTTCTCGTTGATTTCCAGAATGCTTTCGCCCCGGGTTTTCTCGGCTTTGAGCATATTCTTCAGCGCCTGGTCACGATGATAATAATAGTACAGGTAGCCGTTGGGGATCGTTCCCCGCCGCCTGATAAGATCCCTGTCAAAGTAGGAAAAATCATGAAAGTTTTGAACGAAGCTTTCCCGCTCCATCAATTTGGGCAGGATGTTGACGCCCTGTACCAGCACCTGATCCGCCCAGGAGAGGTGGTTCAGGCCATAGGAGCGCACAAAAAAGTCGCCCGCGTTCAGCCTCAGCGCTTTGCTAAGCTCGATCTTCATCCCCGTGGCATTGTCGCAGATGCCGATAATATTGCGATAGCCCGCATCGACCATGGCCTGGGTCACAAGCCCCGCAGGGTTGGTAAAATTGAATACCAGCGCATCAGGCGCAGCATATTCCTTCACCAGCTCCATATAGGAAAGCATGACGGGGATCGTGCGCAGGGCATAGGCAAAGCCCCCTGGTCCCGTTGTTTCCTGGCCGATGACACCCTGGGCCAGGGCCACCCGCTCATCCAGTACCCGCGCCCTGTCCCCCCCAACCCGAAGGGTGGTGACCACATATTGCGCGCCCTTAACCGCCGTTTTAGGGTCGGTAGTCAGGCTCATTTTTACGTGCGTCCCCTGCTTTTGCGCCTGATAGATGGACAGGCCGCCAAAGGCTTGAAGCTTTTGCGCATCAACATCCATAATGGATAGTTCATTAATGCCAAGATCATCGGCATGGCGGACAAGGGCTTCCACAAAATACGGCGTGCGCAGGCTTCCGCCGCCGATCAAAGTCATCTTCATGATTGTTTCTCCCCCGCCTCAAGCGCTTTGCGCAGTCTGTCCGCCAGGCGGATAAGCTGCTCCCTTTGCGCCGCAGGCACATCTTCTTCGTGCCTTTTTATCAGGGCGGCCACACCTTCCCGGCGGATTTCCCGGGGCGCGTCGCCATACATCCGCTCCGTGTTGGCGGTAAAAATCTTGCCCAGCACATCCTCGGGCAGCCCAAGCCCATGGCCCTGAATATCCCATACCTTTACAGGACCAGGCTGGGTAAGGGTGCTTATGACCAGCCCCACCAGCGTATCATACAGGCCGCTATCAAAATCCTTTTCGTCATCGGAAAGATCGGTGCCAAAGAGGATGCGGTCCTGATACCGTATAAAGAATTCCCGCCACAAGTCCGGCTCACGCAAAAAATGCCCGTACATTTCTGTTCCCGGCGTCAGGTCAAAGCGCAAGCCGGGATACGTATCCATCATCCGCCTGGCATGAGCCATGTCATCTGCCGTAAAGTAAAAGTGGGCCAGGCACACCTGCAAGCGGGGATGGCGCTCAAGCACCCGCTCCGTCTGTTCGTACAGCGCCTTGAGGGATGGGAAGGAAGGATCGGTGTAACACCATCCGTTTTCCACTGCGAAGCGCGGGGCCGTGCGTACATCCCAGAAAGGCGCGGGGTCGCCCACGTGCCAAAGGATGGGAAACATGGTTTCTTCCAGCAGCGCAAAAACCGGTTCCATTTCCTCGCTGTCCATTTGCAGCTTCAGGTCACGGGCGATGGTGGGCTTACTTTCAATCAATTTAATCCCGTCAAAGCCAGCCTGCATCAGCCGCTGCACCTGCTTCACATGCGCCTCTCCGTTTCGCTCCTGGGGCTGGTATGTAAGCCCCCCGAAGGCGTACACGTGATGGGGATGCAGGGCCTTTGCCAAAAGGACCTCCAGGTTATTCAAGGGGCCCGCAAAACAGGGACAGCCGAGCACCGCATATTTTTCAAACCCAAAATGGTCCGCAATATGCTGCAGCCGCTCCGGCGCGCCGGACAGTGTGTGCATGTGACAGTCCACCATCTTTTGCTGCATAGCCGCCCTCCAGCTTTCAGGCATGATCATGCCAATTCAAAAATATCAAAGGCATAGGAAGGCACAATCACCTTGCCATCCCCGGCATGCAGGGCGCCAAGCAGGGAGCGGGCCCCCGAAAGCTCTTTAAGAGAAACTGTTTCCTCCCGCTCGCTGAGGCTGATCAGCACCAGGCGCTTGATGCCGTTTACGTTTCTGATAAAGGCCATCACGCCGCAATCCGTGTACAGGTGGGTAATGTCTGTACCTTCGCTAAGATATGCCCGGCGGGCGGCATACAAGTCCCGGAAAAAGTCACGCAGTACAGGCCCTTCCTTGCCAGCGATGGCCGGATCTTCATCCCCCTGGTACACCATGGGGATGCCATCCAGGAAGGCCATCAGCGCAAAGAGCGCCTTGGCCCTTTCCGTGCCGTACACCTCATAGGCGCGCTTGGACTGCCATACCCAGGAGACAGTGTCATGGTTGCCAAGGAAGCGCAGCTTTTTCAGTTCCTTTGGCATGGCCCGGTGCTCGATGGACAAAAAGCGCGTCAGTTCCCTGACAAAGTACGCGGCGTCCTCCCGCTTCTTGTCCAGCTCCACCAGCACCCTGTACAGGTTCATGCCGTAAAACAAATCGGTAACGGGGTAATAGGCGGGAACAGGGTTGAAATTTTCAGGCATGTTCAGCGCCTTTTTGCCCATCTCCAGAAAGCCTTGCTTGATGGCACCGGAAATGGCCACGCCGCCGGCCAGGTTGGAT
>JAEWAH010000017.1 GCA_023391725.1 Bacillota bacterium
CCTCCACCGTGGCCTACGCAAAGCGCCGCGGCCGGGAGATCGTTAAGGTGCCGCCTGTGGAAGCTGTATAGGTGGACCAATATCAACCACCCCGACGCTTCGCGTCACCCCTCCTCTGGAGGGGAATTAGGGTTGCTTGACGCCCTATGAGGATAGGCAGCCCTGCCCATAGAGGCCGTATAAAAGCCCATGGAAGCCATGTAGATGCCCACGGAAGCCGTGTCAATGCTCACGGAAGCCGTGTCAATGCTCACGGAAACTGTGTCAATGCTCACGGAAGCCGTGTCAATGCCCGGAGCCGTATAAAAGCCCATGCCATGGAAGCCGTGTTAATACCCATAGAAGCCGCATAAAAAAGGAACCGTCCCGCCATCATACCTTCGTGGAGGTGGCAGGAATGGACCAACAGCAATTTCCTCAGACATCGTCCAAGCCGGACGGCGAGGTAAAAGAGAAGGATCTGGGCCGGGTACTTTTGACCGTCCCGGCTAAAAAACTGCGCATGAGCCGCAGGAAGGTAGAACACTAAGACGCGCGTATGCTCCCCGGGGCCACGGCCCCTAGGGGGCAGCCGCGTCTTTTTTCGTTTGTGCCATACTGACACGGGGAGGGATTGGAATGCATATCATCAGCGAAGCGGCCAAGAGAAAGATCGTCGAAAAAAAAGTCAAGAGCATCAATGACAAGCAGAAGCAGGAGGAATTGACCACCTCCTTGGATCAAAATATGGCCATCCTCAAAGGTCTCTTTACGGATGTTGACATTTTGAGAACAAAGATCATCCAAAATGCCAACCGAAAGGAGCTGCGCTACGGCATCTTCTTTTTCGATGGGATGGTCAGTTCTTCCATCATCAACGACAATGTGGTAAGGCCCCTGATGCTGAGTGACGCGCCACAGCCCGGTCCAGGCTTGATGGACAGCCTGGCCACCCAGGTGGTTCATATAGCCGAAACGGAACAGACGGAAGATTTTTTGAAAATCATCCAGTCCGTGACCTATGGGGACACGATCCTGCTTGCCGACGGGGCCGCCAAGGCGCTGATCCTGAACACAAAAGGCTTTGAAACCCGGTCCATATCGGAGCCGGACAGCGAAAAAAACCTTGCAGGGCCCCGGGAGGGGTTTTCGGAAGGCCTGCTGAAGAATCTATCGCTTATCCGCAGGCGGGTGCGCACGCACGAGCTGAAAATGAAGATCATCCACCTGGGCGAACGCACAGATACCTGTACCTGCGTGTGCTATATGGAGAGCCTCGTCAACAAAACAGTGCTGGAAGAGGTAATGAGAAGGCTTGGAAATATCCATATGGACGGCGTGCTGGACACCAACTATATCACCGAAATGATCAGGGACAAACAGTATTCCCCTTTCCGCACCATTGGGTATACCGAGCGGCCCGATGTAATAGTGGGAAAGCTCCTGGAGGGGCGCATTGCGATCCTTATGGACGGGACGCCTATGGTAATCACGCTGCCCTATCTCTTCATTGAGAACTTTCAAAGCAGCGAAGATTATTACCTCAGTTTTTATTACACTTCGTTTTCCCGGCTGCTGCGCTTCGCGGCGTTCATCCTGACCATCGCTGTGCCCGGGTTCTACATCGCCATCGTGGCCTTTCACCAAGAAATGCTGCCCAGCTCCCTGATTATCAACATCGCCATTGAGCAGCAGAGCGTGCCTTTGCCCGCCGCAGTGGAGGCCTTTATCATGCTGCTGGTGTTTGATGTCCTCAGGGAAACGGGCGTGCGCATGCCCTCTAACGTGGGCCAGGCGCTGAGCATCGTGGGCGCGCTGGTGATTGGGCAGGCCGCAGTGCAAGCAAAGCTGGTATCGGCGCCCATGATCATCGTAGTCGCCACCACAGGCATCACCAATTTGCTGGTGCCTAAGATCAACGCTTCGGCCATCTACTTCCGCTTCTTTACGCTGGCTCTGTCCTCTATGCTCGGGCTGTTCGGGTTCGTGATCGCGCTGTCGGTGCTCGCTATCCACCTGTTCAACCTGCAATCCTTTGGCGTGCCCGAGGTCACCCTGTCCGGAAACTTCAAATATCAGGAATGGAAGGATGTACCCATCCGTGGCCCCTGGTGGAAGATGCTCACGCGCATCACCCCCGTCGCCCAGGATTCTGTCAGAATGGTGGTAAAGGGTGGGAAAAATGATGGCTAAACGCTTGCTTTTGGCCGCTTTGATCCTGTCCGCTCTGCTTTTGAGTGGCTGTTGGAACTATCGGGGCCTCAACGAAATCGTCATCGTCGTTGGCGTCTCTGTGGACAAGGATCCGGGAAGCGCCATGTTCAAAGTCTGCTTTGAGACCGTGGACGAAACCGCGGACGTCAAGTCCTCCGGGCTCAAAGCGAAGCTTATTGAATCGGAAGGTACGACGCTGTTTGACGCGGTGCGTAACGCAAAAAAGAGGCTGTCAAACAAGCTGTATTTCGGCAATACCCAGGTGGTGGTGCTGAGCCAGGATGTTGCGCTGACCGAAGGGATCACCAATGTCATCGGATGGTTTTTACGGGATGCGGAATGCCGGGAGACGGTGTATGCTGTCATCTCCCAGGAGAAGACAGCCGAGAACCTCCTGGCAATCTCCGGCGCTGACCAGGCTATCTCATCTTTGACGATCCGGAGCGTTATCAACGAAGACGCCTCAATCACTGCTTCCACCGTAACGCCTCAGCTTTACCAGGTCTTCAGCATCTTAAAGAGTCAAGGGAAGGCTCTGGCGCTGCCCGTTTTCCATAGTGTGATCAATAATGGAAAGCCGACGCCCGAGGCCAACGGCATTGCGGTTTTTCAGGGCGACAAACTGGTGGGCTTTTTGACGCCGGAGGAATCGAAGTATTTCCTGTTTGCCACAGACGGCGTGGAAGGCGGAATCCTGCCGCTGCCTGACGTGCCCGGGGTATCCACCGGCGTCTCGCTTGAGATCTCGAAAAGCAAGACCAAACGCTCCTATGCCGTCCGTGACGGCAAATTGGTCTTTCACATTCAGGTCAATATCCGGGCGTTCCTATCGGAGGCCGCCAATATGATCGACGCGGAGGACGAGCAGATCATCAAGCGCCTGGAAGACGCCGCCGGTGAAACGGTGCGCCAAAATATGCTGGAAGTGCTGAGCAGGGTGCAAAGCAGATATGGCACCGATATCTACGGCTTCGGGGAGATGATCTACAAGACGGACCCGAAGCTATGGAATAAGCTTCGGGACTCCTGGGACTCGTGGTTCAGCCAGCTGGAAGTGGAAGCCGAGTGCAAGGTGGACATCATCAACACCGCGTTCCTGCAAAAGTCATAAGGGAGGCGGCCTATGCTTACGGCGATTGTGGTTGTCCTGTTCCTGGGTGTCATCCTGGCGGATTTTATCCCTATAGGTCAAGTGCCGCTCAAAGAAAAGATCATCTACCTTCTCTTTACAGCTGTAAGCTTTGGGGTATTGCTCTTGTATTCCCTGAACATCCCCCTCCCCTCCCCCTCCGATGGTATCCGCCATCTGATCGACGCCATTTTCCCCATGTAGCATCTAAAGAGGTGGTACGTCATGCGCAAGGAAACCATATCCTACCGCCAGGCCCTGTGTATCCTGGGCCTGTTTCTGTTTGGCTCAAGTGTCGTATTGGGCGTAAGCAGCGAGACAGGCCCGGATTCCTGGGCAGTCCTGTTGATCGGCGCGGCGATGTTCGCCCCGGCTGCGATTTTGTATGCCCGGCTGATGCGGCTGTTCCCCGAGACGGACCTGTTCACGATCATGCAGACTGTTTTCGGCAAGATCCTGGGGGGGGTCTTTATTGCGCTCTTCGTCTGGTACGCTCTGCACCTGGGGGCGCTGGTGATGCGCAACTTCTCGGAGTTCATCGTGGTCGTATCTTTGCCGGAGACACCCCAATTGCCCATTATGGTCGCGCTTTTGCTGGTGACGGCGTACCTGGCCGCCAGCGGCATGGAGACGGTGGGCAAATGGTCTGTGATCATGTTTCCCCTCATCATTCTGGTTGTCATTTTAACGATCCTCCTGGCGATGAACCTGATGGACTTTTCCAACCTGATGCCTGTGCTTACGACCCCTCCTGCCTTGCTCCTTAAAAGCGGCCTCGGAGTGTTTACCTTCCCCTATGCAGAAACAGTGCTTTTCCTATGTATCGCGGACTCTGTCCGCAAGGAGAGCAGCCCCTACAAGATCTACATCCGGGCGCTCCTCTTTGGCACGGTGATCCTGATGGCAATCATTGTGCGCAACCTGACAACCCTTGGGCCTGCCATGGTCCGGGCCTCCTATTTCCCTTCCTTCACTACGGCGCGCATTTTGCAGGTGGGCGAATTCCTTTCCCGTATCGAAGGCTCCATTTCCATGAACTTTCTGCTGGCAGGCATCACAAAAATCACCGTTTGCCTGATTGCCGCGGCAAAGGGTGTAGCATATTTGTTTGGCATACGGGATTACAGGCGGCTCTTGATGCCTACAGGGCTTTTGATGCTGGCCCTGTGCACCACCCTCTATAAAAGCACTATGGAAATGTTCGCCTTCTTAAAATACTACGGGATCTACGCGCTGCTATTCCAGGTGGTGATCCCAGTGGTTGTATGGGCTTTTGCGGAATTTTACCGCAAACGGCACAGGGCGCCCATCACCCAGAACTCATAGTGCGATCTCTACGCGCACAGCCCGGCCTAGGCAGTTCACATCAGCCAAAGTATATGTTTCGGCGGCATATTCCCTGTCATAGCATTGCAAAAGGAGCTGGAAGTTTTCCAGCTTCTTTACTTTGCGCAGCATGCGGCGGCCCTTTACTTCCACCAGCATGACGGCCCCATCAATGGGGCTGTTCGCGGGGACCATCAATACAAGATCGCCCTGGCATACGCGAAAGCCGCGCATGGCGTCATCCGGGACCAGGTAATAGTATACCTTGTCCGGGGCGGCATTTTCGATCTGCCCATTCAAAACCGGCAGCAGCTTATGGTCGATCTCCTTCATGATGGCGTTCATCACCGGCACGCGCTTTAAAACACTGGTGAGCGCATCCAGCCAGATGGAGCCGCCTATGCCGTCGCCTGCGCTTGCTGCGGGTTCCTCCGCCTTCTTTGACTGCTTTTCCTCCGCCGTCTTTTTGATGGCAGGCTGCACCGTATGCAGGTCCACAGTGGCGGCGATATCGTCCAGGGTAAAATCCGCCTCGGTCTGCTGGCGGAGCCCGATACTTTTGAGTATCCTGCGGGCCTGGTCATCGGCGATGATGCGGGTCCCGGCCTCCACATCGATAAGATAGCTTTCTGCTACACCGCATTTCTTTGCCACCTGCTTGGGGGTCATGTTCTGGCGAAGGCGTTCGGTACGGATGAGGTCGCCTAAACGGCTCATGGTCATTCCTCCTGTGTTGCTCTGCCTTGAAAGTATATCACAAGAGAAGGTTTCTAAAAAGGCTTTCTTCCTGACCGCGTTTGTTAAAAATCTGTTTGGCTTTGGGCAAAAACCTTTCCCGCTTAGGGAAAGTGTGCTATACTAAGCGACGTGTGTTAAGTGCCATCAAACTTTGTATTGGCAAGGAGGATACGTTTCGATGCAATATTCCAGAGAAGTGGAAGAAATGGTATGCGTCAAAAAGGGCCCCAACCACGGCCCCGCGCCTATCCCTGAAGAAGGCAAATGGGTACAGGCCAAAGAGATCAAAGACATCTCCGGCCTCACCCACGGCGTTGGCTGGTGTGCGCCCCAGCAGGGCGCCTGCAAATTGACCCTGAACGTAAAAGACGGCGTCATCCAGGAAGCACTGGTGGAGACCATCGGCTGCTCCGGCATGACCCACTCCGCCGCCATGGCCGCGGAATTCCTGCCCGGCAAGACCGTGCTGGAAGCGCTGAACACGGACCTGGTGTGCGACGCCATCAACACCGCCATGCGGGAACTGTTCCTTCAGATCGCCTACGGCCGCACGCAATCTGCTTTCTCTGAGGGCGGGCTGCCCATCGGCGCCGGATTGGAAGACCTGGGCAAAGGCCTGCGCAGCCAGATCGGCACCATGTACGGCACCTTGGAAAAGGGTGTGCGCTATCTGGAAATGGCGGAGGGCTATGTACTCAAGCTGGCTCTGGATGAAAACAAGGAAGTCATCGGCTACCAGTTCGTGCACCTGGGCAAGATGCTGGAGGCCATCAAGAAGGGCGTGGACCCCAAGGAAGCCTACGAAAAGAACGTGGGCACCTATGGGCGCTTTGCCGAAGCAAAAGAATACATCGATCCCCGCCACAAATAAGACAGCGCAAGAAGAGGTGAGAAAACATGGCAACCTTTGAAGGATATGAAAGACGCATTGGGAAAATCGAAAAGGTATTGAAAGAATACGGCTTTTCCTCTTTGGACGAAGTGAACGAGATGCTGCTTAAAAAGGGCATCGACGTAGGCTCCATCGTCCGCGGCATTCAGCCCATCGCCTTTGAAAACGCTGTGTGGGCGTACACCCTGGGCGCTGGCATTGCGGTGAAGAAAGGCATTACAGCAGCCTCCCCCGCCGCCGAGGCCATCGGCCTTGGCTTGCAGGCCTTCTGCATCCCCGGCTCTGTGGCCGACCAGCGTGCCGTGGGCCTGGGCCATGGCAACCTGGCCGCGATGCTTTTGCGCGAAGAGACGAAGTGCTTCTGCTTCCTGGCCGGGCACGAGAGCTTTGCCGCCGCGGAAGGCGCCATCGGCATCGCCCGCACCGCCAACAAGGTGCGTAAAGCGCCCCTGCAGGTCATTTTGAACGGCCTGGGCAAGGACGCCGCCTATGTGATCAGCCGCGTAAACGGCTTCACGTATGTGAAGACCCAGTATGATTATTACACGGGCGAACTGAAGGTGGAAAAGGAAACCGCCTTCTCCCAGGGCGAAAAGGCCAAGGTTCGGGTGTACGGCGCGGATGACGTGAGCGAAGGCGTGGCCATCATGATCAAGGAAAAAGTGGACGTTTCAATCACCGGCAACTCCACCAACCCCACGAGATTCCAGCACCCCGTGGCCGGCACCTACAAGAAGTGGGCCAATGAGAACGGCAAGAACTACTTCTCCGTGGCTTCCGGCGGCGGCACGGGCCGCACACTGCATCCCGACAACATGGCCGCCGGCCCCGCCAGCTACGGCATGACCGATACCATGGGCCGCATGCATTCCGACGCGCAGTTTGCCGGTTCCTCCTCCGTGCCCGCCCACGTGGAAATGATGGGCCTCATCGGCATGGGCAACAACCCCATGGTAGGCGCTACCGTGGCGGTGGCGGTGGCCATCGAGGAGCACAGCAAGTAATTTTATCAGTTCTTACGGCTACAGGCCCCTTCCTGCTTTTGGAGGGGGCCTGTTTTATTTGGCTTTTCTTTTAATTTGGTTCATGATATGATGATTCCAGAGAATGGGTAGCGTATGGAAGATACAGAGGACAAAGGAGTGGCGGACATGGCGAATTTATGGAAAGATCTCGCTCAGGAAAAGGGTCTTACTTTTTACGACAAGTCAATTTACGGCTGGCTCAACGGGTGCTTCGTTACGCTTGGCTTTTTGTTGGGTGAGATGCGGTTTCATATATATGTACCCGCGCTTCCTGCCTCCCAGGAACAACCAACGGAGGAACAGCAGCGCACCGCCCTTTTGCGGGCGGAAGCCGCCCGCGCACTGGAAGGAATGGCTAAGGAGTACAAGCTTATCAACATCCACTCTTTCAGCGGTGAGCAATCCTTGGGCGTTGAATTCCGGGGCAGAAGCCTCAAGGACATGAAAAGACTAGGCGAATTTATGGACCGCGCTACACAAAAGGTGGTTGCATTGGGCCTTGTGTCCGAAAAAACATGCAGTGTCTGTCATCAATCCTTGGAATCCGGCGAGGTGCCCGTAAAAATTAAGGGAAATGTCTTCCCCATGCACGATAGCTGCGCCGAAACCATCATTCGGGATGTTGCCTGGGGCAAGGTTGAAAAAAAGGGAAGCGTTCTGACAGGGGTCCTGGGCGCCGCACTGGCGGCGGTAGTAGGGGCCATTCCTTGGGCTGCGGTTTTTGCGCTTGGCTATATGGCCAGCATTGTGGGAATACTCATTGGTTTCCTGGTTGGAAAAGGCTACGACTTGCTGCATGGGCGGCAAGGCCGTGTCAAGATCGTCATCGTGCTTCTCTTTGTGCTGCTTTCTGTGGCCCTGGGGCAAGTGGCGGGAACAAGCTATAACATTTCCCAGTATTACGATGAAACCAAGGCCACGCTGAAGCCATATGAGGAAATGATATACACAAAGACAGAGGCAATCTATTACTTCTGGACAGAGGACTTGATGGCAAGCCCTGACGCCATGCGGGAGGTATTTGGCAATTTCGGCTTGGGTGTATTCTTCGCGCTGCTGGGCTGCTTTGGTACGCTCCTAAAAATTGCCACGGATACAGCCCCCTTAAAACCCAAAAGGATGACGGTTCCCCTCTGACAAAAGCATCCATCACGCTGATTGCTTCAACACGAAGGAGAGCTCATGAAGCGTATTGCTTATCACAAGCTGGTAAGGGACAAGATCCCTCAAATGATTGAAGCATCCGGAAGGCAGGCCGTTGTACAGGCTGCGGACAGAGAAACCAGGCTGCTTTTGCTTGAGGAAAAGCTGAAGGAAGAACTGGAAGAATACCTGAAAAGCCGCGAGTTGGAAGAGCTGGCGGACCTGTTGGAGGTGATGCACGGCGTGGTGGACCATGCAGGGCATACCTGGGGGGAACTGGAATCGCTTAGGCTGAAGAAAAAGCGGGAGCGAGGCGGATTCGAGGAGGGCATTGTGCTTTTGGAGGTCGTTGAGGAGTAGATAGTAATGGAGTGATATGCGTTTTAACACCTTATCCGCTCCTTCGCTGGCACCTTCCCCTCCCTCATCCGGCCCCGTAGGGCGGGAGAGGGAGGGGAGGTGATCTTCTGGCGCCTTTATTCACAGGCAAACCCCTTTCGCAATGCGGAAAGGGGCCTTTTTTACAAAGGTACTTTATTTTCCATACACATAATGGTATGATGAAGCAAATAAACGGAAAATCAAGGGAGGGAGCGAAGATGTTGCCCAGTGTATGGGAAGATATCGCGCGGGAGCGGGAGCTTTCCGCTGCGGACAAGCAGATCTTCGGCTGGTTAAAGGGGTTCTACATCACCCTGAGCCTTGTGCCGGGCGCCATACGCCTGCACGTTTTCCTGCCTCCCGATCCGGTAGCCCAGCACATGGAGATTCCCCCAAGAGAGCAGCGAAAGGCTGCCTATCAGCGCGAGGAAGCAGCACAGGCCTTGGAGGCCGCTGTAAAGGCTCACGGGTTCACCTGCCTTCCGGCATCCAGCGGGGAGCGGTTCGCCGCAGTGGAATTTAAGAGAAAAAGCAGAACGGCACGGGAATTGGGAGCATTGCTGGACGATGTGGTCCTCCGATTTGCCGCTATAGGTCTTCCAAGGCGGCGGGTGTGCATGCGGTGCCAGATGCGTCTGGATTCCCCTGGCGTGCCCGTGCGCATCAAGGAAGACGTTTTCCCCATGCATGAATACTGCGCCCAGGACGCGGTGCAGACCCTTCCCCCAGGGGAAGGAAGAAAAAAAGGCAGCCTGCCCATGGGTATTCTTGGCGCCATGCTGGCGGCGATAGTGGGGGCCATCCCCTGGGCGCTGACGTACAGTTTGGGATATGTGGCCACCGCGGCGGGGCTTTTGATAGGCGTGATCGTCGGCAAAGGATACGCCATATTTCATGGGCGGCAAGGCCGGGCCAGG
>JAEWAH010000128.1 GCA_023391725.1 Bacillota bacterium
ACCGTACACATGATAGGGTTCATGGCAGCGTTGACGTCCATTTCTTCATTGATGTTTTCCAGCGCTGAGAGTTTTTTCTGCAAATCATCAGCTAGCATGGCCTGGTAGGACAGCTGCTCATTCTCCGCTACCACGCGGTTGTATTCGTATTCCAGGTTGCTCCGAAGCTTCAGAGTACGCAAATACCCCACCACGGCGTCTGTCACGGTGGAAAAAATGCTCTGAACGGGGGTGACCGTATCGGCCACCAGGTTGCCCGGAATCTTTAGTGATGGAGTCTCCGGAAAAATGCTGGAAAAGATCATGACGCCGATCATGGCAAGTAAAAGAATGGAAACCGTCCAGGCCGCAGTTTTGCGCAGCCTGGGGCGTTCCTTCTTTTCTGGCTGGACCTGTATTGGATTGCTTGCCGCCTTGGGCTTTCCAAGTCTCATGAATGAACGCCTTTCCTTGTCTTAATGGCGCAGGAAACCGCTCTTGCCGATGCGGTGGAGGATCTCCACGTTTTCAGCCAGATAGCCGATGCCCATGGCGGCGCAGTCCATGGGTTCCTTTGCCAGCAGTACGGGCATGCCCAGTTCGGAGGCGATGTACTGGTCCATCCCAAACAGCAGCGCGCCGCCGCCCGTCAGGTGGATGCCGCTGCGCATCACGTCTGAGGAGAGTTCAGGCGGGGTCCGCTCCAGGACCCATTTGATAGCGGAGAGGATCGCAAGACACGGCTCGCTCAGCGCCTCGTATACCTGTGCGGAGGAAATCTCTGTCGTCTGGGGAAGGCTGGTGATCAAATCCCGCCCTCTGACCAGAGCACGCCGGGTTTCTTCCAGGGGAAGCGCCGCGCCAAGGTCCATTTTCACTTCCTCGGCGGTCCTGTCGCCAATAAGCATGTTGAATTCCCGCTTAATGAAATTGATGATGGCTTCGTCCATTTTCACGCCGCCTACGCGGATGGAGTGGGAGATCACGATCCCGCCCAGGGAAATCACGGCTACGTCCGTCGTTCCCCCGCCGACGTCTACCACCATGCTGCCCACCGCTTCGTAAACAGGCAGCCCGGAGCCGATGGCCGCGGCAAAGGGCTTGTCGATGATGTGGACTTGGCGCGCACCTGCCACTTTGGCGGCTTCCGTTACCGCGTGGCGCTCAATGGGTGATATATTGCATGGCACTGTGATCAGCACACGTGGCTTTACCAGATGCGATACCCCAATGGCCTCGCGGATGAAGTACTGGATCATGATCTTGGTCATATCAAAATCGGAGATCACGCCCTCCCGCAAGGGATGGATGTCCATGATCCCGCCAGTGGTGCGCCCTTTCATGATCCGGGCTTCCTCGCCGATGGCCTTTACGTTGCGCTTGTTATCGCTCTCCACCACCACAATGGTAGGCTCGCTGACAACGATACCCTTGCCGCGGACGTACACCAGCGTGTTCGACGTACCCAAATCAATGCCTATATCCGGCGCAAAAAGAGCCATTGCTACACATCCAATCCTTATAGTACGTCCACGCCAAAGTCATATAGCATCCTGCGCACCAGCGCCATGGGGAGGCCGATCACATTGGAACTGCTGCCGCGTATCTCTTCCACGAACATGCCGCCCCGGCCCTGGATAGCGTAGGCGCCGGCCTTATCCATAGGTTCGCCGGTGCGCACATAAGCCTCGATAAGGGGCTTGTCCAATGGGGAGAAACGGACCAGGGTCTTGTCAAAGGAAACAGCCTTTTTCCCGTTAGCCCCATTAAGAAGGCATACGCCTGTATAAACTTCGTGCCAGCCACCGCTTAGGGAAAGAAGCATTTCTACGGCTTGGGCCGCCGATTCCGGCTTCCCGAACACCCGCTCCCCCTGGGCCACCAGCGTGTCCGCTGCCAGGATCAGCCGTTCTTTTAGCACTCGGTTCGCGTCTTGCGCCTTGCGCTGGGCAAGTTCGCATACGCGCTCCCATGGCGTTCCCTCACACCGTTCATCCGTTTGGAAAACGGCCGTCTCAAACGGGACACCCATCAGTTCCATCAGTTCCCTGCGCCGGGGCGATCCGGAAGCCAGGATAAGGGGTTTTGTGAGCGTCTGCGGCTGCAAGGTTTTCCCTCCTTGGGCGGGTACCCCGTCCTGATATTATAGCACACTTTCTTAACATTCGTACAGACTTACACCTAAAAAGCCCGTATATGCATGATATACCGCAAAACCCCAATGCCGGAAATTCCTTGCCGCCACTGGGGTTTGCTCACTTGTAAAAAATGTATTACAACTTCTGGGAATTAATGGCCGTTGGATGCGATGGACTTGCCAGAGGAAGACGAGCCTGGTTTTGTGGATGCATCGGGTTTATGGAGCTTGATGCATTTTTGAGGGCACTTGGCCACACACTGGCTGCATCCGGTACAGGCGTCAGGTTTGACTTCATGAGGGGACTTCAATTCGCCGGTAATGGCGCTAAACTGGCAGACCTTTTTGCACAGCCCGCAGCCGATGCACCGTTCTTTTTCAATCAGTGCCACCAGCTGCTCTTTTTTGCTTTCCACCACCGGAACGTCCATGATCTGGGCCAGCTTTTGAGCAAGCGCCTTTCCGCCTACCGGGCAGGCGTCCACAGGTGCTTTCCCCTGGGCAATGGCCGCCGCCAGACCGTCGCAGCCTGGATAGCCGCAGCCGCCACAATTCGCTCCTGGGAGCGCTGCGCGCACCGCATCCTTCAATGGGTTTTCTTCAGTAGCAAAAACATTGGAGGCAATCGTAAGCAGAATACCGAAAATAAGCCCCAGTCCCCCAAGAACCAGGGTGGCAGTTAATATACCAGCCAACGCCTCCTCATCCTTTCAATTTTATTTAATAAGTCCAGCAAATCCAAGGAATGGGATGGACATCAGCCCAGCGGTGATCAGTGCCCCGGCAAATCCATCCATCCACTTGGGCGTTTTCGATACGGACAGACGCTCCCGGATGGCTGCGAACAGGATGATGGCCAGGGCGAATCCCAGCGCGGACCCGGCGCCGTTGACCACCGCCTGAAGCAGATTGTAACCTTTGTTCATGTTCAGCACTGTTACGCCCAGCACCGCACAATTGGTGGTGATGAGCGGCAGGTATACGCCCAGCGCCTGATACAACGCGAAACTGAACTTTTTCAGCGCCATTTCCACCAGCTGCACAAGTACCCCGATCACCAGGATGAAGGCGATGGTATACAGGTATTCAAGCCCAAGCGGGACAAGCAGGAACGTATACACAACGTAGCAGATCAGGGAAGCCAGCGTCATCACGAAGGTCACAGCCAGCCCCATGCCCGTGGCCGTCTCAAGCCTCTTGGAAACACCAAGGAAGGGGCAAATGCCCAGGAACCTTGACATCACAAAGTTGTTGACCAGAATGGAGCCGACGAGTATCAG
>JAEWAH010000180.1 GCA_023391725.1 Bacillota bacterium
GGGGATGCATGCCCTTATCCAAAAGGGCCTTGGCCACATCCAGCGCGGAAACGCCGGTTTCCTTCTTCAGCTCTTCCAAAGTGAGAACAAACTCGTGCATGCAAATGCGGTCATAAGCCAGCTGGTACGTTCCCTTCAGGCGGTTCATCATATAGTTGGCGTTGAGTACCGCGTTTTGCGACGCTTCTCTTATGCCTTCCCGGCCCAGGGTGAGGATATAGGTGAGGGCTTTCACTACCACCAGGAAATTGCCGTAGAAGGCTTTCACCTGGCCGATGCTCTGCGGCCCGGGTTGTTCACCCGACGCGGAGGCAGGAAGGAAGGGGGCAAGGAAGGTCTTGCAGCCCACCGGGCCGCTGCCGGGACCGCCGCCGCCATGAGGCGTGGAAAACGTCTTGTGAAGGTTGAGGTGCACCACATCAAAGCCCATGTCCCCGGGCCGGGCTACACCCATGATGGCGTTGAGGTTCGCGCCGTCGTAATAGTTGAGCCCGCCAGCTTCATGGACAATTCGGGTGATCTCCAAAATGTTCTTATCAAACAGCCCCAACGTGTTGGGATTGGTGAGCATCAGCCCCGCGGTATCCTCCCCCACGGCAGCCTGTAAGGCATTCAAATCTACGCAACCGTCAGGGCCGGAGGGGATGCTCACCACCGTGTAACCCGCCATGGCCCCGGTAGCGGGATTGGTGCCGTGGGCGGAATCGGGCACGATGATCTTGGTGCGCTTCCCGTCGCCCCTGGACTGATGATAGGCCTTGATGAGCAGCACACCGGTGAATTCCCCATGGGCGCCGGCGGCGGGCTGGAAGGTCATGCGGTCCATACCCGCGATCTCACACAGGTACTTTTCCGCCAGGGTGAGCACTTCCAGGCAGCCCTTCACCGTTTCCTTGGGCTGGAGGGGATGGATGGCCGCAAAGCCCGGCAGCGCGGCAATCTCCTCATTGATGTGAGGATTGTACTTCATGGTGCAGGAGCCCAGGGGATAAAACCCGCTGTTGACGCCGTGGGCACGCTTGGCCAGCTTTGTGTAATGGCGGCTGATATCCGTTTCCGCCATCTCCGGCAGGTGAAGCTTTTGTGTCCGCTCAAATTCCTTGGGCAGCGCCGTCTCCGGCACGTCGCAGGAAGGCAATAACGTCAAATGATGGCCGGGTCGGCTTTCTTCAAAGACTAAATTCATTTCGCAAGCACCTCCCGGACGGTTTTCACAGCCTCATCCAGCTGTTCTCGAGTGGCCATCTCGGTGGCGCACCATAGGAGCTTGTCATCATCAATAGGCAACCCGCCCAGAATGCCCTTGTCTTCCAATGCTTTGAGGATCCTCTTCTGTTTCCCGGCACAGGTGGTCACAAATTCATGGAAATAAGGCGCGATCCCCACCCTTTTGATGTCGGGGAGCTTGGTGAGTTCCCCCTCCAAATAGTGGGCCTTGCTCATGCATTGCAGGGCCACGTCCTTTAATCCTTCCGGGCCCATAGCAGACAAATAAACCGCGGCGGTCAAGGCACACAGCGCCTGGTTGGAGCAAACGTTGGAGCTGGCCTTCTCCCGGCGGATGTGCTGCTCACGGGCCTGCAAGGTGAGCACGAAGGCACGCCTGCCGTCATGGTCGATGGTCTCGCCCACGATACGGCCGGGGAGCTTGCGCATCATGGCGGAGGTAGCGGCCATAAAACCCAGGTACGGCCCGCCAAAAGCCAAGGACATGCCAAGCGGCTGGCCCTCGCCCACGGCAATGTCTGCTCCCGCTTCCCCAGGAGTTTGCATAATAGCTGTAGCAATGGGGTTCACGCTCAGGATATACTTGCCGCCTTTTGCATGAACAATTTCGCCCAGGGCCTTCACGTCTTCCAGCGCGCCAAAGAAATTGGGCTGCTGAACGAAAAGGCATGCGGTGTCATCGCCCAGCATGGATTCCAGGGCCGCTGCGTCGACCACGCCGTCCTTTTCGGGAACGATGCGCATAGTTGCGTTTGCGGCCTCGCAATACGTGCGGATTGTGGCGATCACGTCGGGATGCGCGGTGGCGGCAACAAGCGCTGTGACGCGGCTGCGCTCCCGGCACATGGAAACAGCTTCTGCAGCGGCCTCTGCCCCGTCGTACATGGAGGCGTTGGCTACATCCAGGCCGGTCAATTCGCAGACCATGGTCTGGTATTCAAATATGGATTGCAAAATGCCCTGGCTGATCTCCGCCTGATAAGGAGTATAGGCGGTGACGAACTCCTCCTTGGCAGTAACAGAACGCACGATGGAGGGGATATAGTGGTGATAAGCCCCCGCGCCACGAAGGATCACTGGAAAAACCTTGTTCTTTTGGGAGATGGCCGTCATCGTTTGGCGCACCGCCAGCTCCGGCTTGCCCTCGGGCAGATCAAGAGGGGAATTCAAAAACACCTTCCGGGGCACGTCGGAAAAGAGTTCCGCAGGGCTTTTCATGCCCAGCAGTTCCAGCATTTCCTGCCGTTCCCCCTTTGTTGTGGGTATATAGCTGCCCATGCTTATTCCTCCCCGGCGGTGCGGGCATAGGTGTCGGCGTCCAAAAGATCCACCGTGGCCGACACGTCCTTGACCCGGATGAACCACGCTTCATAAGGGGCCTTATTGATCTTTTCCGGGCTGTCCAGCAGCACTTCGTTGATCTGGGCCACCACGCCAGACACGGGGCTGTACACATCGCTGACAGCCTTCACCGATTCCACGTCGCCAAAGGTGGCTCCGGCGGTAACGCTGTCGCCCGCCTGCGGCAGGTTCACAAACACCAGGTCTCCCAGGGCATCCTGGGCAAAATCCGTAAGCCCAATCTCTACCGTGCCATTGCCCAGGTCCTTGATCCATTCATGGGATTTGGTGTACTTCAGTTCCTTGGGAGTGTTCATGATGATTGCCTCCTCGAATTTTTTGCTTATTAAGAGCTTTTATTTCTTCTTGTAAAAGGGCAGGGGGACGATTTGAGCGGCCACGCGCCGGCCGCGCACATCCACTTCCACCTCGTCGCCGATTTGATACGACGTCGGCACCAGCGCCATGGCGATGGCCTTATCCACAAACGGGCAGAAGGTGCCGGAGGTGGTCATGCCTATTTGAACTTCGCCCTTGAATACCGGGCAATGCTCCCTGGCGATGCCCCGGCCCGTCATCACAAGGCCCACCCGCTTCTTTTGGGGCTCGCCTGCGTCCAAAATGGCCTTTTTGCCGATGAAGTCGGGCTTTGCCATCTTCACGAACATCGAAAGACTGGTTTCTACAGGAGTCACATCCTCGTCCATCTCGTGGCCGTAAAGGGGCATGGCCGCCTCCAGGCGAAGGGTGTCCCGGGCGCCCAGGCCGCAGGGGATCAAGCCGCAATCTTTGCCCGCATCCAGCAAAAGCTCCCAGAGCTTGGGCGCATCCTCACTCTTGCAATAGAGTTCAAACCCGGTCTCCCCCGTATAGCCTGTGCGGGAAACGATGCAGGGGATGCCGCCCACGTTCCCCTTCTCCACAAAGGAATAATACTTTTTAGGGATATCCTCATCCTTGGCAAGCCGGGAAAGAATCTCCACCGATCGGGGGCCTTGAAGCGCTATTTGGGCGGTTTCATCGGACGTATCCTCCATATGAACCTGCCCGAATAGATGGCCTTGCATCCAATTGACATCCTTTTCCCGGTTGGAGGCGTTCACTACCAACATATACTTGTTCTCGCCAAAACGGTAGACGATCAGGTCGTCCACCACGCCGCCGCGATCGTTGCACATGGGGCTGTAGCGCACCGAGCCCACCGCCAGGTTCTCCATGTCGTTGGTTACCAGCATCTGAATGTTTTTAAGGGCGTCCGGCCCCTCGAACATCACTTCGCCCATATGGGACACGTCAAACAGCCCGCAGGCAGTGCGCACCGCCATGTGCTCGGTGATGACGCCAGTTAGGTACTGCACCGGCAGGATGTACCCGGCGAAAGGTACCATCTTGCCACCCAAGGCTACGTGGTTTTCGTACAGCGGAGTTTTCTTGTCCATGCTCAAGCCTCCCGTGATAAAATAAAAAGAAGCCGAACAGGCCGCCTTCCGGCTGCCTATCCGCCTCTGTTGCTGAACCTGAAAGATTCCTCCCGCGGTTGCGCGCGAAGAGTTGCTTCTTCGGTGCACCAATGCTTTCCAGAGTTTCGTCCCGGCCTAGTCTTTTTGCCTGAGAGTTTGTTGCGTCTTCCCCTTCGGCGCCGCCCGATGATGGCGGTCTCTCCTGGGCCGTTCACCCGAAATATGCAATTTTATCCCGAAGAAAGTTTACATGTACGGCCGCTTTTTGTCAATGCATTATTTGGAGGACTCTGCCCTCCAAACCACCCGCTTAAGGAATAAATTCCTTAAGAATCCTGAGCATGAAAACGATTTCAGGTCCAGTGGCAGAGCCCCAGGCGTTATGCCCCCGCCTTCACAGTCGAGTAGAAGCGGTACCCGCCGGCCAAGTTATAGGCATCAAAGCCGTTTTGGGCAAGGATGCGGCAGGCAATATAGCTGCGCAGGCCGCTATGGCAATGGACATAGATGGGTTTTGCTTTATCCAGTTCAGAAATTCTTTCACGAAGCTCATCCACAGGGATATGCACCGTGCCGGGGATGGACCCGCGCCGCCGCTCCGAAAGGGTGCGCACGTCCAAATGCGTGATAGACCCGTCGCGGGGCAGAGCGTCCACATCGTGCCAGTGGTACTGCTTCACCTTTCCGGTAAGCAGGTTTTCGGCCATGAAGCCTACCATGTTCACCGGGTCCTTGGCGGAAGAGAAGGGCGGGGCGTAGCAAAGCTCCAACTCCGTGAGGTCATAGACTGTCATCCCCGCACGGATGGCGGTGTTAAGCACATCGCAGCGCTTATCCACGCCTTCAAAGCCCACAATTTGAGCGCCCAGGACCTTGCCGTCCTTGGGCGAAAACAGGAGCTTGATGGTCTGCCCGGTGGCACCGGGGTAATAGGAGGCGTGGGAATTGCCGAAGGCGTACACCTTGTCGTAAGGGATGGACGCGGCTTTCAAGGCCGATTCATTCAGCCCCGTGGCCGCCACAGTCATATCGAACAGCTTCAGTACCAGCGCGCCCTGGGTGCCCTTGTAGGTGCTGGGAGTACCGCAAATGTTGTCGGCTGCGATACGCCCCTGCTTGTTGGCAGGCCCCGCCAGGGGCAAAAAGGCCGGCTGTCCGGAAATGAAATGCTTCACCTGCACCGCGTCGCCCACGGCGTAAATGTGCGGGTCGGAGGTGCGCATGTGCTCGTCGGTGAGGATCGCACCCTTGGGGCTAAGCCCAAGCCCCGCGGCCTTTGCCAGCCCGCTTTCGGGCCGAACACCCACGGAGAGAAGTACCATATCCGCCGGGAGGCTTTCCGACCCAGCCTGGACGATGAGCCCATCGTCTTCCTGAATAATGGCCTTAACGCCCGTGTTCAAAAGAAGCTTGATACCCTTTTGCTGCGCATACTTGTGGACATCAGTGGCTATGTCAAAATCCAGGGGCGCGATCACATGGTCCATCAGCTCCACCACGGTCACCCAAAGCCCGGCCTTGTTCAGGTTTTCGGCCATTTCCATGCCGATAGCCCCGCCACCAACCACCACCGCGTGGCGGGGATGGTTGTCTTCAATGAAGGCGCGGATACGCAAGGTGTCCGGGATGGTGCGCAAGGTAAACACCCGGGGGTCCGAAACGCCAGGAAGAGGCGGGACCACCGGTTCTGCGCCTGGGGAGAGGATCAGATCATCATACGATTCCTGATACGTATGCCCGTCCGAAAGATCCTTTACTGTTACCGTCCTCAAAGCCGGATCGATAGCCACGGCCTCCGAATGGATGCGCACATCCACATGGAAGCGGTCAAAAAAGCTTTCGGGGGTTTGGAGCGTCAGTTCCTCCCGATCGGTGATCTCCCCGCCCACATAGTAGGGCAGGCCGCAATTGGCGTAGGAGATATAGGGGCCCCGCTCCAGCAAAACAATGTCCGCCGCTTCGTTTAAGCGGCGCAAACGGGCGGCAGCGCTGGCTCCGCCCGCCACGCCGCCAACGATAACGACTTTCATATGAAAACTCCTTTCCCCTTATTTCTCAAGGGGACCTTCATAGGCGGAGATGCCGCCGATATTGGTCACACTGTCATAGCCCAGTCCCTGAAATCCCCTGCAGGCGGCCTGGCTTCTGGCGCCTGAAAGGCAATAGACGAAGATGGGCGTATGCTTGTCCGAAGCAACCTCGCCGATGCGCTCCCACGCATCCAATGGCAAGGAAATGCTGCCGGGAATATGACCCTGGCGATATTCAGCCGGCGTCCGCACGTCGATGAGCAATATATTTGGGTCCTGCTTCCGGGCTTCCATGGCCTCCTGCATGCTCATAGCAGAGCCGCGGCGTCCAAAAATTCCGAACACCTTACGCCTCCAGAAGCTTTAAGATGTCCTGCTTGGAGCGGACGCCCACCAGCGACCCGGTAAGGCGGCCTTCCTTGAACACCGCCAGGGTGGGGATGCTCATTACGCCAAAGCGGGAAGCAAGCTCCGGCTGCTCATCCACATTGATCTTGCCCACCTTGACCTCGGACGTCTCCTCCGCAATCTCGTCCACGATGGGGGACACCATGCGGCAGGGGCCGCACCAGCTGGCCCAGAAATCCAGCAAAATAGGCTTTTCGCTCTCCATCACTTCACCCTGGAAGTTTTCTTTGGTAATTGTGAGTACAGACATTTTGATTTCCTCCTGTCGTGTGTTGATTCCGGTCACCGCGCCCATCGGGCGGGGACTGAATTGACC
>JAEWAH010000014.1 GCA_023391725.1 Bacillota bacterium
GAGCATAATGGGCCAGATAATGGTGTGGAAACGCACGATCTCCTTGCCCACCAGATGGATGTCCGCGGGCCAATATTTGCGATAGAGCGAATCGTCTTTGCTGCCGTATCCCAGAGCGGTGATATAGTTGGACAGCGCGTCCAGCCACACGTACACCGTATGCTTGGGGTCAAAATCCACCGGAATCCCCCACTTGATAGTGGTACGGCTCACGCACAGGTCGTTAAGGCCGGGACGAAGAAAGTTATTGAGCATCTCGTTGGTACGGGAAACAGGCTGGATGAAGCCGGGATGCTCCTCGATATACTGGATCAGCCAGTCCTGATACTTGGAAAGCTTAAAGAAGTAGCTTTCCTCCCGCATCTTCTCTACCGGCCGGCCGCAGTCCGGGCACATCCCGTCCTTGAGTTGCAGCTCGGTCCAGAAAGATTCGCAGGGCGTGCAATACCAGCCCTCGTATTCGCTCTTGTAGATATCCCCCTGGTCGAAAAGTTGCCGGAATATCTTCTGAACGCTCAGGCCGTGCCGTTCATCGCTGGTGCGGATAAAATCATCATACTCCACATCCATCAGCTTCCACAGCTTCTTGATCCCGGCCACGATCTCATCCACGTACTGCTGGGGCGTCACGCCCTTTTGCTGGGCCTTGCGCTCGATCTTCTGCCCATGCTCGTCCGTACCGGTAAGAAAGTAGGTATCAAAGCCCGTAAGCTTCTTAAACCTGGCCATGGTATCTGCCGCCACGGAACAGTAGGCGTGCCCGATATGCAGATTATCGCTGGGATAGTAGATGGGCGTGGTGATATAGAAAGTCTTCTTGTCCTCCCCGGCCATGGATACTCCTCCTTTACGTTTACGCGCAAAAAAACCGCCCCCATAGAAAAGGGGCGGGAATAACCCGCGGTACCACCCTGATTTGTAACTTCATTGCGGATATCGGCGCCACCCGACGCGGCCTACATCGCTTCGGCCGCGATGCTCCGGGGCCATGTTCCCGCCTTCTCGATGGCCGCCTCTCACCTTTCGCGGCTCTCTTGACATCTTAAACGCGGTACTCTTCCCATCCTCGCATGCGTTTGGAATGTTCCTATTATATGCAGGATTTGGGGAAAAGTCAAATGGTTTTGAGGCTTATAGGGCATGTCTTTTGAGTAAACGATTATTTAATGGTTGTGATCATATTAAGTCAAGCTGCTGATTATCAGTTACGGAAGATCGCCCAACCAAAAGCCTTCCCCTTGAGGGGAAGGTGGCGCGCCAGCGCTGGATGAGGTGTAGCTACCCGGGGGTGCTATGCACTTGTTCCGCCACAAAACACCTCATCTACCGCCTTCGTCGGCACCTTTGCCTCCCTCATCCGCCACTTACGGGCGGCACCTTCCCCTAAAGGGGAAGGCAAGACGGGAAGACTTTTGGTGGGTTGGTCTCATGCAGATGATCAAGGGCCTGAATCCAGCTCGGACCGCACCACAAAATCGTCGTTTATCTGAAAAAAAATCCCGCCGCCACACTCCCCGCCAGCCAGGCGGCCAGCGCTGCTGGAACGGCGTACCTGCTCTTCTTGATCCCCGCAGCTCCCAGATACAGCCCGCAGGTATAGAAAATGGTCTCTGTTGATCCCATCAAAACGCTGGCTACAAGCCCCGCACGGCTGTCCGCACCATATTTCTCCAAAATGCTTTGCAGCATGGCCAGGGACGCGGAGCCGCTGAAGGGCCTCAAAAGCATCAGCGGCGCCACGCTATCGGGGATGCCCAGGAAAGAAAACACAGGGGACAAGACCTGAGTTAGACTGTCCAGAAAGCCCGAGCGCTGCATCAAAAGGATAGCCGAGAGCATGGCGATCATGTAGGGCAGGATCGAGATGGCCGTTTTGAGCCCTTCCTTTGCGCCTTCCACAAATGCTTCATACACGGGCACGCCCTTTAAAAGTCCAGCCCCTACAATAGCGAGGATCAATCCCGGCAGCAGCCACTTATCCATGGCGCTTCTCCCTCCCGGTCCGCTGCATGATCATGCAAAAGAGGATGCCTACAAAAGCAGAAACAGCCGTTGCGATGAGGGTAGGCAGTATGACAGCGCCGGGATTCTGGGAGCCCATCACCATTCGGAGAGTCAAAACCGTCCCCGGGAAGAGCTGTACACTGGAGGCGTTGAGCACCAGAAACATGCAGATGGCGCGGCTTGCCGTTTCGCTTCCCCCGTTTTCCAACGTAAGCTGGTTCATGGCCTTGATGCCCATGGGCGTGGCCGCGTTGCCCAGCCCCAGCATGTTGGCCGATAGATTCATGGTAATGCTCTTGCGCGTTTCCTCTTCCTTTACATCCGGGAACAGAAACGATAAAATGGGGCGAAGCAACTTTGTAAGCCCTTCCACCGCTCCGGAGCGCTTTAATATCTCCATCAGCCCGCACCACACGGCAAATCCTCCGGCAAGGCGCAAAAGAAGGGAGACAGCGTCCACTGCCCCCTGGATCATGGAATCATTCATTTGTCCCACGGATCCCCCGAACAACCCGAACAGCAGGGAGAGAAGGACCATCCCTCCCCAAATGTAGTTCATCAACGGCAGTTCTCCTCCTTGACTATAAGTCGAAATTTCGGGAAAAATCCTGAAAATGGTATTGACAGTATCATACAAACCAGCTAGAATAACTCTAGTTTCCATTTAATTTTGGGCTTCCGGAAAGGAGGGATTCCATGAAGTCCACCGGTGTTGTTCGCAAACTGGATGAACTTGGTCGCATTGTTATTCCCATCGAGCTGCGCAGGACTATGGATATCGCCATCAAGGACACTCTGGAGATCTTCGTTGATGGGGATCAGATCATCCTCAAGAAGTATCATCCGGCTTGTATCTTCTGCAACGACGCGCGCGATGTCATCCTGTACAAAGGAAAACTGGTGTGCAAGACCTGCCTGGAAGAACTGAAAAAAGGCTGAGCCCGTTTTCACACTTTATGGGAAGCAATCCTGACAGGGGTAACGGAACAATTCATTGTATGGCCCTTGGCAGATGAAAATGCCCCCGCTTTATGCGGGGGCATTTTTATGCATTCACATTGATAGTCTAAACAACCTAAGGAAATCGATCACTCTTCCCCATCCCCTGCCGCCTGCTCCGCAAGCATGTCTGGCCGCAGCACGCGCAGACGCTTGTTGCCCCTGGCTAAAAGGATCCCTTCCTTCTCCATCCGGGAGATCTTCCGGCTTACGGTTTCCCTGGCGATCCCCAGGTAATTGGCCATTCCCTCACGGCTTAGTGGCAGCAATATTTCCGGTCCATCCGGCCCCGCCGCCATATATTTTTGGGAAAACTCCATCAAAAGCGCGGCGATTCTGGCATCTGCCCGGCCACCGGAGGCCGTCTGCAATATCCCTTCCAGCCGGATCACGCGCTTGCCCAATTCCTCCACCAGCCGGGCGGCCATTTGAGGGTATGTAATAAGCATTTCCCGAAAATGCTCCCTTGAGAATGCGCAGGTCCTCACCTGCTCCAGTGCCTCCACGGAATAGGCGGCCTGCCTGTTCCCGAACAGGTACAATTCCCCGAAGTAATCATCACGGGAAAGAATGGAAAGAATCTTCTCCCGCCCATCCGCCGAAACGGTCACGATCTTGGCGCGCCCCTTCAAGATCACGGTAAGGGCCTGGGGCACATCCCCCTGGTTCAAAAGCCGCTCCCCTTTTTGATAGGTGCAGCAGGTTGTATGTTCCGCCATGTTCTTCAAATCATCATATTGAAGTGAGGCGAAAAGAGGCACCTTGCGCATGCACAGGTCCTTCAAGCAGTCGACGCAGTTCAAATTGCAGTTCAAGCCATGGCCCCCTTCCATTCCCCAGCTATACTATAGATGTTTACACTTTCTTCTGTCAAGCAGCTTTAAAATTGTGATTGCGGTCACAGCATGGCATGGCTGCCTTTAGTACAATATAGGGGTAAAGATTTTTAGGGAAAGAGGCAATTCCGAACATGATCAAGCTGGAAAAGGAAATCGATACCAGAGGCTTTATTATTGCCAATTATACCCCCTATGATGGGGACGAAAGCTTCCTGGCCCCGCCCACCGAAGCCACCCGCAAGCTCTGGGAGGAGCTTTCCGCCCTGATGAGGGAGGAGCACAAAAGGGGCGGCGTGTACGATATCGACGAGAAAACCATTTCCACCATCACCTCCCACAAGCCCGGCTACATCAATCAGGATTTGGAGAAGATCGTTGGGCTTCAAACGGACGCTCCCTTAAAGCGCGCCATCATGCCCTTTGGCGGCATCCGCCTGGTCTACAGCGAACTGGAAGCTTATGGCCGCAAGCTGCCCGAGGAGATCGGCAACATCTTCAAATACCGCAAGACCCACAACGACGGCGTGTTTGATGTGTACACCGATGAGATGAAGCGCGCTCGCCACTGCGGTATCATCACCGGTCTTCCCGACGCCTATGGCAGAGGCCGTATCATCGGCGATTACCGCCGGGTGCCCCTTTATGGCACGGCATTTTTGCTGGAGCAAAAAAAGAAGGCCAAACAGTCTTATGACTTTGATACCATGGACAGCCCGGCCATCCGCCAGCGGGAAGAATTGAGCGAGCAGATTCGCGCAATCCAAGAGCTGACCGAGATGGCTGCCTCCTATGGCTTCGATATCTCCCGCCCTGCCGAAAATACGAAGGAAGCCATCCAGTGGCTGTATTTCGGGTATCTGGCTGCCGTAAAGGAGCAAAACGGTGCAGCTATGAGCCTGGGCCGTGTCTCCACCTTCCTGGACATCTACGCCGAGGCGGACCTCAAAAGCGGCCGCTATACCGAGGCGGAGATCCAGGAGCTGGTGGACCACTTCGTGATGAAGCTGCGCATCGTGCGCTTCCTGCGCACGCCTTCCTATGACGAGCTGTTCAGCGGCGACCCCACCTGGGTCACGGAGACTTTGGGCGGCATGTGCGAGGATGGGCGGCACATGGTCACCAAAATGAGTTACCGATTCCTGCACACGCTGACCAACCTAGGCCCCGCCCCGGAACCCAACCTCACGATCCTGTGGAGCCAGCGGTTGCCGGAGAGCTTCAAGCGCTACTGCGCCAAGGCCTCCATCGAGACCTCCTCCATCCAATATGAAAACGACGATCTGATGCGCCCCAAGTACGGCGACGACTACGGCATCGCCTGCTGCGTATCTGCCATGCGCATCGGCAAGCAGATGCAGTTCTTCGGCGCGCGGGCCAACCTGGCCAAGGCGCTGCTATACGCCATCAACGGCGGCCGTGATGAGGTCTATGGCATGCAGGTCGGCCCGGAATTCGCGCCCATCACATCGGAGTACCTCACCTATGACGATGTTCGCAAAAAGTTTGATACCATGTGCGACTGGCTGGCCAAACTGTATATCAACACCCTGAACGTGATCCATTACATGCACGACAAGTATTGCTATGAACGCATGGAAATGGCGCTTCACGATGAGGAGGTGCTGCGCACCATGGCTGCGGGCATGGCAGGGCTCAGCGTTGTGGCGGACAGCCTTTCCGCCATCCGCTACGCCAAGGTTAAAACCATCCGCAACCAGGATGGCCTGGCGGTGGACTTCCAAGTGGAAGGCGATTACCCCAAGTACGGCAACAATGATCCCACGGCGGATGCCATCGCCATCGATGTGGTGAAGAGCTTTATGACCAAGCTGCGCACCCACCGCACCTACCGGGAGTCGCTGCCTACACTGTCGGTGCTCACCATCACCTCCAACGTGGTCTACGGCAAAAAGACCGGCTCCACTCCGGACGGGCGCAAGCAGGGCGAACCTTTCGCCCCGGGCGCCAACCCCATGCATGGCCGGGACACCAAGGGCTGCGTCGCCAGCATGAAGAGCGTGGCAAAGCTCCCTTACGACCATGCGGCCGACGGCATCTCCTACACCTTCAGCATCGTGCCGGGCGCCCTTGGCAAGACCGGCGAGCAGAAGACGGATAACCTGGTCTCCCTGCTGGACGGCTTCTTCCTGGACAATGGCCATCACATCAATGTGAACGTGCTCAACAAGGACGTGCTGCTGGATGCCATGGACCATCCCGAGAAGTATCCGCAGCTCACCATCCGCGTCAGCGGTTATGCCGTCAACTTCATCAAGCTCACAAGGGAACAGCAGATGGATGTGCTGAACCGTACTTTCCATGAAAGATTTTAAGATTACTTTCAGGAATGCAAATGCAACATAAAAACAGGCGTCCGAAGGTTTCCAAAGGTTCCGGAACCCTGCCGTCGCCAGTGGCGGCACAGGGCAGGGTGGAGGAAGCCAGCGAAACAAGCAATGCAAGCGGAAGTGCAGCATTGCGCCGATTGAGCTGGCCGGACCGATCGGAAAGCCCTTTGGT
>JAEWAH010000049.1 GCA_023391725.1 Bacillota bacterium
CCCTTGGGAAGTGTACTGCACGGCATTGGACAAAAGATTCACCAGCACCTGGCGCAGCTGATCGTTATCCCCCATCAGCTCCACCTTGGAAAGCGAGGATGTAAGGGCGATGCCCTTCTCCTGGCACACGGGCCTGAAATGCTCCAGGCAGTTTTCTATAAGCCGCTCCATATCCACCAGCGTTAAAATCGGCTCCCTTCCAGGGGCGTACAGCTGGGCAAGCTCCTCCAGGCGGGAGAGCATCCGGTTCAGGCGCTGAATTTCCTCATAGCAGCTTTCCAAACGCTGCGGGGTAGGCTCCCATACGCCGTCGGCAAAGGCTTCCAGGTTGGCCTGGAGCACGGAAAGGGGCGTGCGCAGCTCATGGGCGTAATCACGCACCGTGCGCTCCCTGGCCTTTTGCTGTGACTCCAGGGTCCTTGAAAGAAGCTCGACGCTTTGGGCCAGTTCCGAAAGTTCCTTGGCGTAAGAGCGCTGGGCGGATGCCGGGGCGTAATCCCCTTCCCCGATGCGCCTGGTATGGTCCTTGATCTCCTGAATGGGCCGCAAAATGCTCCGCGCCATCAGATACCCCAAACCTGCCGCCAGCAGCGCGCAGAATAGACCGGCGTACAAAAACACGGAATCCAGCCTGCCGATAAAGGCCACATCCTCGGCCGTATAGTAGTAGGGCCCGCTGTAGCCAAAGCGCACGCTGCCCACCTGCTTGCCGCCTACTTCCAGGGGGTATTCCATTTCGGTATAAGCCCCCACATAATCGGAGTCCCTAAGCGCGGTGGTGCACTGCATGTTGTAGAGCATATCGTCACAGGCCTTCAAATCTGCGCAATGGATGCAGTACACCTGCCCGCCCTGATCGTCCCATACGGAGAGCATCAAGCCCTCCTGAAGCATGGCATAGCCCAGTTCCGTATAGTGGATGTCCTCCAATGACGTCTTGTCCAACCGCCCCTGGATGGCCGCCACGGCGTTCTTGGCCACCTGCTCCCGCTGGGCCACCACATAGGCCTGAAAATGGCTCTCCAACTGTGTGTGCGTTACCAGCAGCAGCACCCCGATGAGCAGCAGCGAGATGGCCCCATAGGACAGGGACAGCCTTGTTTTCAAGCTTACAGGCTTCCTAGCCGACCTCTTAGCCATCCGCCTTCCCTCCAAACCTGTAGCCTACGCCCCGCACCGTTAGGATGTAGCTGGGCTCCTCCGCCCGCTCTTCCAGCTTGGCGCGCAGGTTTTTGATGTGGGAATCGATGGTGCGGTCGTATCCCTCATAGGAAAAACCAAAAGCGCTTAGTATCAGCTCCTCCCTCGTAAAAACTTTGGAAGGCTGGCTGCGCAGCGCGTTCAGAAGCTTATATTCATTGGGCGTCAGCGCAATCTCTTTGTCACCGCGCCAAACCCTGTGGGCGGCTGCATCCACTTTGAGATCCCCATCGCGGTAGCAGACCAGCGGCTCCTCATCCCGGGATCCGGAGCGCCGCAAAAGCGCGTCCAGCCGGGCCACCAGCTCCCGGGGCCGGAAGGGCTTGATCACGTATTCATCGGCCCCGAGCCCTAGGCCCTCTATCACATCATTCTCGCTGCCCTTGGCCGTGAGCATCAACACAGGCACATCTGACACGCGGCGGATGGCGGACAGAACCTCCTCCCCGGACAAAACGGGCAGCATCCGATCCAGCACCACCGCATCAGGATGGTTATCCTCAAACACCTTCAAGGCGGTCCCGCCATCCCCCGCGGAAAGCGTCTGATAGCCCGCCTTCTGCAAATATGCCTCGATCACGCTAACGATCTTCTCCTCATCCTCCACGATGAGGATAGTCCCTTTGCTCATGGTTCCTCCTTGCAAAAAACCCAGAAACAGTTACATTGAAGCCCTTGCACGTTCACCGGTTCGTTCACCCTTCGTCTTTTCTCCATGAGTAAACGCCGGACGATTCGGGCCGCGTCATTGCGAGCCGCGCGAAGCAATCCATATACCCTCCACCGCTTCGCGATCCCCCTCCCTTCCTCATCCGCCTCCTTCGTCGGCACCTTCCCCTAAAGGGGAAGGCAAGTCGGGAGGCTTTATGGGAGGCTTCTTTCCGATTCCCCTCCAGAGGAGGGGTGGCGCGCAGCGCCGGGGTGGTTGATACGGGGTGATTGATACGTATTGCCGGGGTGGTTTGTAAGGCGCTTTAGCCTCGGCGCACCATCGTCCCTGCAACAAAAATTTTTCACTCCCGCTTATCTTCTCACCTTTTCATGAAGAAATGATGGAGTTTATGCGATCCATCCATGCCACATCCTGTATATTGTCCTCTGGCGTCAGCAGCAAATTCTTTAAAACATCCTCCACACGTGTGCACACATGGGCGCTGATTTTTTTGATATTTTCATGAGCGCCGGCCATGGCGTAGCTGTGCTCCACGGCCAAAAGCATCGTCTCATCATTAAAGTTATCGCCAAAGGCCATCATTTCGCCCCGATCAAGCTTAAGCCTTGCTTTAAGCTTCTCTAGGGCATCCCCCTTGCTGGCCGTGGTATGATCCACCCAGGCATTCCCGGCGACAGCTACATGCAATTCTTTTCCCCATTTCGCCTGGTAATGCGCAACTTCCTCAAGCGCGTTCTTTTGCGGGATATACGCCGAGATCTTCAAGTACTCCCCATCCACCGAACAAAGGTCGTCCACCACCGCCATGCTGTTGCCCAGGCTTTGCGTAAGGTAATCCCGAAAGGCCGGGTTGCCCGCAGCGATGTAGCTTGCGTCCTCGCAGCTCACTACCGCCTGGTGGCCATGGGCTTGTATTTCGCGTATGATTTCCTGCCCCATCTCCCTGGGCACGGTCTGCCTCCCAAGAATTACATCCCTATACAAAATGAGTGCGCCGTTTTCGCCGACGAACACTATATCACGCCATATCGGTGCAAACAGCCGTTTCATGCTGGGATACTGCCTTCCGCTGGCGGCCACAAATAAAATACCCTTTTCTTTCAGCTTCAGGATGAGTTCAAATATTTCCGGATCCAGCGCTTCGGGGCCATTTTGCAGCAGCGTCCCATCCAGGTCGCTGGCGATCAGCTTGATCATTGCCTATCTCCGATCATAAATCCAATAAATCATAATGTTATTCCCAAATCACTATAGCATAACCGCAGGCCCCGTGCAATGCGCGGTGGCGGGTTCAAAGCTCTTAAGAGGAATTGAAAGAAATCTATGGAATATAGAAGCGTGTTTGAAAAACGATACAAGCGTGAATGATGTAAAGCGGAGGTCGGATCGGATGGAAACTGGCGCGGGAAACGCGGCCAATTTGGCCGATGCGGACAGTGGGCTGGAAGTCATCGATTATGACGCGGCGCGTTGCTTAAAGTATACGGTGGGTTTTTCTGAAAAGAAACGGTTCCGCTCGCTTTGCGATATCCCGGAGAACATGGTCCGCTGGATCAACGCTGACGGGCAGCTTACCCAGGAGACGGTGGAAAGCCTGGGCGAAGCGTTTCATATTCATCCCCTTGTTTTGAGAAACATCCTTAACCGGGAGCAGCGGGCGAGGATCGAGGTCTATGGGGATTTTTTGTACATCGTGGCGAAGATGATGTACTTTTCCAAGGGCGACCTTGTGGTAGAACATATGAACTTCATTCTGGGCCCAAACTTTGTGATCTCCCTGGGTGAAATGAAGGGGGATGTGTTTGGCCCGGTCCGGGAAAGGCTTTCTACCGATGGCTCCCACGTGCGTGCCTCCGGGGCGGATCATTTGTGCTGCCTGCTGCTGGATGCCATTGTGGAAGGTTATTTTGACGTCTTGGAAGTGCTCAATGACAGGATCGACGCCCTGGAGGAGCAGGTGATAGCCGCCACCTCCCAGGAGCATCTGATCGCCATCCGGGAGATCAAGAAGGCGCTTTTGACCGTGAACAGGTACGCCTGGCCATTGCGGGATGTGATCTCCCTTTTGGGCAAGGATTCCGTTCAGCTGATCCGGCCGGCCACGGAACCATACTTTCGGGATGTGTACGGCCATATCATCCAGGCCATCGACTCCACCGAAAACCTCCGTGAGCTGCTCTCCGGCCTCATGGATCTGCACATTTCCAACACCAGCTACAGGCTCAATGAGATCATGAAAGTGCTCACCATCATTTCTACCATCTTCATCCCCCTCACCTTCATCGCTGGCGTCTACGGCATGAACTTCAAGTACATGCCCGAACTTCAAAAGCCCTGGGGTTATGGTGTGGTTTGGCTGATCATGCTCCTGATCTCGGGCTGCATGGTCTGGTTTTTCAAAAGAAAGAAATGGTTCTGATCCCCCGGCGGGTTGCAATTTTCCAAGATGTGGTATAATATAGATGGTTAGTGATTCCTAACCGCCGGAAACCATACGAGGTGAAAACCGATGAAATTAGTGCTGCTGCGCCATGGCGAAAGTGAATGGAACAAGCTGAACCTGTTTACCGGCTGGACGGATGTGGATCTGACTGAAAAAGGCCGTGAAGAAGCCCGTGAGGCTGGCCGCCTGCTGAATCAAAGCGGGTTTGATTTTGACATTTGCTACACATCCTACTTAAAGCGCGCCATCCATACCCTGAACCTTGCTCTGGAACAAATGGACCGGGAATGGCTCCCAGTGCACAAAACTTGGCTGCTCAACGAGCGGCACTACGGGGCGCTCCAGGGGCTGGATAAGGCGGAGACCGCCAGGCGCTATGGCGAGGAGCAGGTCAAGATCTGGCGGCGCTCCTTTGACGTTCCGCCCCCTGCGCTCGCGGTGGATGATGAGCGCTGCCCCCAAAACCAGACCCCATACCGCAATGAGGATAAGTCCCTTCTGCCCCTTGCCGAAAGCCTGAAGGATACCATCGCCCGGGTGGTGCCCTACTACAAAGAAGTGATCGTCCCCCAGATGGCGTCAGGCAAGCAGGTGCTCATCGCCGCCCACGGCAATTCCCTGCGGGCGCTGGTCAAGCATTTTGAAAATCTATCGGAAGAAGCAATCATGGAAGTGAACATCCCCACCGGCGTCCCCCTTGTGTATACGCTGGATTCACAGTTTTCTATCACGGGTAAAGAATACCTGGGCGATCAAGAACTGCTTAAAGCTAAGATGGAAAGTGTAGCCAATCAGGGCAAGGCGAAGTAACCGCCAACCCATTTCAAAACAAGGAGTGAATCACATGAGCTTTATCATCAAAAATGTCGCAGGCCGCGAGATCATTGATTCCCGGGGCAATCCCACGGTAGAGGCCGTCGTTACCCTGGAATGCGGAACACAGGGCCAAGCCGCGGTGCCTAGCGGCGCTTCCACCGGCCAGTTCGAGGCGCTGGAACTGCGCGACAAGGACCCCAAGCGCTTTGGAGGCAAGGGCGTTCTCACGGCTGTCTCCCACGTGAACAAGGAGATCCGCGAGGCGCTCATCGGCATGGACGCCTCCCATACCGCGCAAATTGACCAAGTGCTTTTGAAGCTGGATGGAACGCCCGACAAGTCCCACTTGGGCGCCAACGCCATCCTGGCCGTTTCCTTGGCTGCCGCCCGGGCCGCGGCCAGCTCCTACGGCCTGCCGCTTTATCAGTTCCTTGGCGGCGTCAGCGCCGATACGCTGCCCGTGCCCATGATGAACGTGCTCAACGGCGGCGCCCATGCCGCCAACAATATCGATATCCAGGAGTTCATGATTATGCCCGTGGGCGCGCCTTCCTTCTCCGAGGGCCTGCGCTGGTGCACGGAGGTCTTCAATACCCTGGCCGCGCTTCTCAAAAAGGATGGGCTGTCCACCGCCGTGGGCGACGAGGGCGGCTATGCCCCCAACCTTAAAAGCGATGAGGAGGCCATCCAGTATCTTTTGAAGGCCATTGAGAAGGCCGGCTACAAGCCCTACGATGACTTCATGCTGGCCATCGACGCCGCCTCCAGCGAATGGAAGAGTGAAAGCGGCTATCTTCTGCCCAAGCACAAGACCCGCTACACCACGGATGAGCTTATCTCCTTCTGGGAAGGCCTGGTGGACAAATACCCCATCGCCTCCATCGAAGACGGTCTGGACGAGGAGGACTGGGAAGGCTGGAAAAAGCTTACCGCAAGGTTGGGCGGCAAAGTGCAGCTGGTAGGCGACGACCTGTTCGTCACCAACACCCAGAGGCTGCAAAAGGGCATCCAGCAAAAATGCGGCAACTCCATCCTCATCAAGCTCAACCAGATCGGCTCCCTTTCCGAGACCATCGCGGCCATCAAAATGGCCCAGCAGGCCGGGTATACCGCCGTTATCTCCCACCGCTCCGGCGAGACGGAGGATACCACCATCGCCGACCTGGCCGTAGCGTTGAACGCCGGGCAGATCAAGACCGGCGCGCCCAGCCGCAGCGAACGCGTGGCCAAGTACAACCGTCTCCTGCGTATCCAGGACGAACTGGGCCCCGCCGCCCTGTATCCCGGGAAGAACTGCTTCAGGAAATAAAGCCGGAAGCGGATCAGATATGGGGCTGTCTCAAATCCAATGAATCGCGTTTCCCTTCATGCATTCCCCTCCATGTGAGGGGAATTTTCTTGCTTTGCCCTTTGATAAACGATTATTTAACGGCGAGGTTCCATCGGGGCGATGTGGGCATCACCACCTACGGTCAACCAACCCATCGCTTCGCGCCACCCCTCCACGGGAGGGGAATTTGGAAGGCCTCGCCGCAGCCCTTGGGTACGCACTGTCCCTCCCTGGGTCCAGGGCCCGAAGGCCCTGGTCGCTTTAAGGGGGATATGGGGAGTGCAGGGGGGGGTTAACCCGGAGGGCGAACGTAGTGAGCTTGAAGCCTGCGAAGGCGCAGCCGGAGCAGGCGGAACACTGGACAAGCGCAGCGCAGTTCAGTGCGAAGGGGGAAGATCGAAATCCCCCCTGCTCCCTCCTGCCTTGTCGCACCGTCCGTCGCTACGCTAGGCCGGTGTTCCGCAGTTCCGCTGCGCTCCACTGCTCCAGGCTCGCTGGCGCTCGCCCTCCTGCGTCCTCGTTCTGAAAGCGGCGCGCCGAGGGCGTCGCGGCTACGCACCTCATCCGGCGCTGACGCGCCACCTTCCCGTCCGAAGGGCGAAGCCTGGAACGAGGGAGGAACGACCGAGCGGAACACCGGGTGCGCAGCAAACGGTGCGCAGGGGCTAAAGCATGGAAGGCTTTTGGTTGGGCGTTCTCATGCTGCTGAAGTTTATTTGTTTGGAATATAGCATGCTCTCATCGCTAAATCATCGTTTACTTTAGGGGACGGCGGCGCGCAAGCGTCGGAAGAGGCAAATGGGCCTCTGTGCATTTGTATCTTTTAGTAAATATCTTAAAAAGCGATGGCATAGTATCTCTGTTTATGGTATCATTGGAACATGTATCCATCCAGGTCTGACTGCAAAAATCATGCAGAAGCGATCCCATTGAGCCGTCCTTACGGCCAGCTTTCTTCCCTTGTGCGAAAGCGGGCTGTGGCGCTTTCACATGATGGAAAAGCAGATGATCCGCTATAAACAGGGAGGTTCTTCACATGACTATGCGTCCAATGGCCCGCCGGCTTCTTGCCCTTATTGCAACGGTGTTCCTCTTGGGATCCATTGCTATCCCGGCGCTTGCGGCAAAGGAACAAAAACCAATCGAAAGCCCGGCCAAAGAATCCTGGCCCGCCTTGCCTGAGCGGGATGGGGAAGGCTTTCTTTTGAGCGGCGATGAGTGGATATACGAGGACGAACCCCTTGGCCTGTGGCTGTATTACAGCAAGGATCTGCAGGTTCAAATCCAGCGCTACACCGATCCTAACAAACCCCTGATCTGGTATGAGTCCCTCCTCTTAACGCGCGGGGAGGAGCACTTGATGGCCGTTTCCTCCAATCCCAGCAATCCCGGCACGAAATTTCAGTATTCCGAGCCCATCGCCCGGAAAAATCACCTTGTGTTCGCCGTCAGCGATGACTACTTTGGCGACCGCAGGTACAATCACGAGACGCAAGGCATCATTATCCGGGGAGGAGAGATCCTTAGCGAAAAAACATACAAAAGCGGCGCCAACAGCTTTCCCAACCTAGACACCATGGCTTTTTACCCGGACGGGCGGTTGATGGTGTACAAGAATAATGAATATACCGCCCAGGAGTACCTTCAAATGGGCGCCACGGATGTATTTGCCTTTGGGCCGATCATGATCCAGGATGGAAAGATCAATGACCAGCTGGGAACAAAAAACAAGAACCTGGAGCCGCGCAATGCCTTTGGCATGATCGCCCCAGGGCGCTACGTAAGCATCGTTGTGGAAGGGCGCAGCACCCATAGTAAGGGCATAGGCCTTACCTGGGTGGCCGAACGCCTTATGTCGCTGGGGGTTACGCAAGCCCTGAACCTGGACGGCGGCCAAACGGAGGCATTGGTATTCATGGGAAATAAACTCAACACCACCGGCAAGTTCGGCAAGCTTAACAACCAGCGCAGCCTTTCAGGCATGATTGCCGTAGGCGTCTCAGATAAGGTGCCGCCGAACAAGTAACATACTCTCCCGCCACGCGTTTGCAAACCCATCAGCGATACACGATCTTCTGTGACGCATGCCCGTCCCCGTAAGGAGGAACGGCATGCGCCATTTTTTAAAGTGTATTGCTTTTTTTAAGTTTTTCGACAGGAATTTCTATTTTTCCGCAGAATTACGGTGCGCCAAATGATCCGGCGCGCCGCCGCGCCAAGGAGAGGATGATCCCATGTCAAAGCGAAACAGTATTCCTGCAAAGGCCATGGCACTGTTCTTTTTATGCGTCATCCTGCTTATGCCCGGCATTTCTCCATCAGCACGTGCCTCCTCCGTGGATACCAATACCCTGGTCGCCCTGGTGAACGGCACAAACTGCACTTTGCAGCTTACTTCCTTCATGCAGGTGGGCTGCTACGCGCCCATCTTTACCCAAACGGGCGATAATGGCTATCCCCTGGCTGCTGTCACCTTGTATATCCCCTTGGATGCAAAGGCAGGCAGCGTATATGAAAGCGGCGACGGCAACGATTATGTTGGCGTGGGCGTTGCCTATTCGGATTATGCCGCCGGGGCGGCTTACTCCACCCTGGCTGTCTCAACGAATGGTGATGATTATTTCGGCTTTGCGGCCGGGCAAACAGCCTGGACGCTTGCCATCGATGACGTCAACGCGGATGGCAGCGTGATCAGGGGCAGCTTTGACGTTTTCTATGAAAGCGCGTTCTATGGTTCGGGCGAGCCAGCCACGCTCTATGACGGCGCGTTCTGCCTGGACCTTGCACAGTTGCCCTCGGCCCCCTCTGAAACTTGGGGATCCGGGGCAGACATTGCCGATTCCTCGTTGGATAGCCTTTTTGGCTCTCTGGGAGCGCCCGGCATGGGCGATTCTTCCTCAGGCAGTTTCCTGGACGCCCTGGGGACCCCTGGCGTGGCCGATCCCACCCTCGGCTCCTCCGGCATCCCCGGTTCTTTTGGTTTCACCGCTGGAAGCGGTGAAAGCACGCCTTGCACCTACTGCAAGGGAAAGGGCTACACGCGCCTTTGCAGTTATTGTGATGGCCTGGGCTATAATTCTCCCAAAGATGTGCTATATAAGGGCGCTTACGTATGCCCCAGCTGCCTGGGCGAGGGAAAGATCATCTGTGTGATATGCGGTGGCGACGGTTTGGTCGCGCCCTGAAGGAAGAACGCCTTCCAATAAAAATGACCCGCTCGCTTTCGCGAACGGGTTATTTTCCTATTGCTCCTGTTTAGGTCCCTGCTTAGCCTGCCAATCCAGCAATGCGTCCACGATCATCTGTGACGCATGCCCGTCCCCGTAAGGATGGATGGCCTGCGACATTTTCTGGTAGGCCCCTTTATCTGTAAGCAGCGTCCTTACCGCCTTTACGATATCTTCTTCCTTCACCCCGGCCAGCACCGCCTTGCCTGCGGCAACGACCTCCGGGCGCTCCGTTTCCGTGCGCAGCACCACCACGGGCTTGCCAAGGGCCGGCGCTTCCTCCTGTAAGCCGCCGGAATCTGTCATCACAAGGTAACAGCGGCCAATGAGGTTATGCATATCCTCCACGTCGATGGGCGGCAGCAAATGCACTCGCGGCACATTTTCAAGGATTGCCCGCACGGTGTTTCCCACCGCGGGATTGGGATGCACGGGATAGATCACCTGCACATCCTTCATTTCTTCCAAAATCCGCTTCACCGCCCGGCAGATGTTTTCCAAAGGTTCCCCCAGGTTCTCCCGCCTGTGTGCGGTGAGCAGGATCATCCGCCCCGATGCAAGATCCATCTCCCGCAGCGCTTCCTCCTGGAAGGTATAGTCCTCCCGCACCAGCGTCAATAATGCGTCGATGACCGTGTTTCCTGTAACATATATCCCATCCTGGATATTTTCCCGGTGAAGATTTTCGCGGTTTGCCTCGGTAGGCGCGAAATGCAGCGAGGCGATTCGCCCGGTGATAGAGCGGTTCATCTCCTCCGGGAAGGGCGAATACTTGTCAAAGGAGCGCAGCCCCGCCTCCACATGGCCCACCGGGACCTGATGATAAAAGGCCGCCAGCGCCGCCGCCATGCTGGTGGTGGTATCCCCATGCACTAGCACGATATCCGGCTTGCATTCATTCAAAACCCGGTCCATACCCTCCAACACCCGCGCGGTGATCCCA
>JAEWAH010000063.1 GCA_023391725.1 Bacillota bacterium
GGCATGCTTCTGGTCATTTCGGGGCCGTCAGGCGCGGGAAAGGGAACGCTGGCGCAGCGGCTTTTGAAGGAGGATCCCAGCTTCAAGTTCTCCGTAAGTTGTACCACCCGGGCGCCGCGCAATATCGAA
Organism: Bacillota bacterium; assembly: GCA_023391725.1. Classification (GTDB taxonomy): domain Bacteria; phylum Bacillota; class Clostridia; order Christensenellales; family Aristaeellaceae; genus JAEWAH01. The sequence continues at coordinate 130 of JAEWAH010000063.1, forward strand.
ATGGAAGGTGTCCACTACTATTTCGTTTCGGATTCGCGCTTTGATGAACTTCTCAAAGAAGATGCCTTTCTGGAACATGCCGTGGTGCATGGGCACCGGTACGGCACGCTGAAATCCCAGGTATATGAAGCCATTTGCCGTGGGGAAAACATCCTGCTGGATATCGACCCCCAGGGCGCGCGGAATGTGATTGACAGGGAAAAAGACTGCGTGACGGTCTTTATCCTTCCCCCCAGCTACAAAGAATTGAAAACGCGGCTGCATACCAGGAACACCGACGATCCTGTGGAGATCGAGCGCAGGCTAAAAAACGCCCGTGGGGAGATCGAGCAGCTTTCCCGTTACCAATACGCGGTGGTGAACGATGAACTGGATCTGGCCTATGAGCAGCTCCTGAGCATCGTGACCGCTGAAAAGCAAAAGACCATGCGGTTTTTCCCGACTGTGCCGGAAGAATAAAGTTTAGGAGGAGTTTCAAATGTCTATTGTAGAACCGACCATTGTGGAACTGAGCGAAAAGGTGGATTGCCGTTATACCCTGGTTGTGGAGACCGCCAAGCGTGCCCGCCAGTTGGTGGCGGGGGGGCAGCCGCTTCTGGACCGCAAGGAAATGAAGCCGCTTAAGCTGGCTGTAGAGGAGATCAACCGGGGCTTGATCACCTACGCGCGCAAAACAGAAGACGAGGATTAAGGATATGCTGCTTCAGGGGAAGGATATCGTGTTGGGGGTGACCGGGGGCATCGCCGCCTACAAGGCGGTGGAAGTGGCCTCCCGGCTGCGTAAGCTTGGAGCGGAAGTCTTTGTTATCATGACAAAGAACGCTTGTGAGTTTGTGACGCCGCTCACCTTTGAAACGATCTCCAACCACCCTGTGGTGACGGATACATTTGCCCGCCCGGAGACTTGGGAGGTGGAGCACATCGCCCTGGCCAAGCGGGCAGCCCTTTTTTTGATTGCCCCAGCTACTGCCAACATTGTGGCGAAGATAGCCCATGGCATTGCGGACGACATGCTTTCCACCACGGTCCTTGCCACCCGCGCGCCCATCCTGCTGGCCCCGGCCATGAATACCAATATGTGGGAAGCCGAGGCCACCCGGGAAAACTTGCAGGTGCTTGCAAAGCGGGGCGTATTGACCGTTGGCCCAGGCTCTGGCTTTCTGGCGGAGGGGACATATGGCGTGGGCCGCATGGCGGAGCCGGAGGAGATCGTGGAAAGCGTCCTATCCTGCCTTGCACAAAAGCAGGACTTTGCTGGGTTCAAAGTATTGGTAACCGCTGGGCCCACCCGGGAGCGGATCGACCCCGTACGCTATATGACCAACGATTCCTCCGGGAAGATGGGCTATGCCATCGCCCGGCAGGCGCAAAGGCGCGGCGCGAAGGTTACGCTTGTCACAGGGCCGGTGCAGCTGTCTGTCCCCGATGGCGTGGAGATTGTGAATGTAGAGACAACCAGTCAAATGCATGACGCGGTGCTCGGTCTTTTTGCCGAGCAGGACATCCTGATCCAGGCCGCAGCCCCGGCGGACTACCGCTTCACAAACCCCAGCGATCAGAAGATCAAAAAGCAGGCGGGGCAAACGCTCGTGTTGGAAATGACGGAGAACCCAGACATTGCTGTCGCTGTGGGCAAGCAAAAAATGCCTGGGCAGATCCTCGTCGGCTTTGCCGCGGAAACGCAGAACGTATTGGAGAACGCAAGGGCCAAGCTTCAAAAGAAAAATCTTGACCTAATCGTGGCTAATGATGTGACGCTGCCCGGTGCAGGCTTCCATGTAGATACGAATATAGCCACCCTCATCACAAAAGAGGGAGTACTGGAAAGGCCGCTGCAGACCAAAATCCAGCTGGCAGATGATATTCTCGACATGGCGCTGAAGTTGAAGGCGCGGGCATGATGTAAAGATTGGCATAACATTGACCGGGCGCAGTGATGGACTGCGCCCGATCTTTTTATAAGTCTTCCGGTGTTTCCTGCACCAGCCTCAGCGCCTCCAGCAGCCGCTGCTCGTGCACGATCTCCCGCTGGCGCAAAAAGCGCAGCACACCGCCCGCATCCGGGTCCTCACATTGGGGCAGCACACGCTCAAAGGCCCGCCGGGATTGTCTTTCAGATGCCAGGTCCGCGTACAGGCAGGCCACGGGATCCACGCAGTCGGGGAATCCGGAGCCGGGGATGGCAGGCATCTCCATGCTGGCGGGCCAGGCTTCCAGTGCCAGTTCCCGCCGCTGGTCCACCGGCAGCCTGCCGGTCAATTGGTACAAAAGCGCGCTGATCATTTCTCCGTGGGCCAATTCTTCCGTGGCGATGTCGGTGAGCAGCGCTTTGGCCTCCTTCCTTGGCATGGTATGCCGTTGGTTCAGGTAACTCAAGGCGGCCAGCCACGCTCCTTCAGGGCCGCCGCACTGGGTCAGGATCGCGCGCGCCAGGGGCAGGTTTTGCGCTTTCACATTGACAGGGTAGGGCAGTTGCTTTTGATACAGCCACATGTGTTAGGCCTCCTTCCCGTCGGAGGGCTGGCGTACTTCCCAGGGCCAGGGGCCTTCCAGCCAGTTCCAGCACAAGGGGCAGGACTCCCGCTGTCCGCCGTAAAGGGAGCCGGCCAGGTATCCGTATCCGCCGGGACAACGTTCACAATAACCATGGTAAAGCGCCAAGGCCCTTCTGTCGCAGGGATGAGTATTCAGGTACAGCCGCATTTCCCAGGCGGCAAAGGGGACGGCATGTGACAGAGTCACGGTCTTGGGCAGCGTCGAAGCTTCCCCGGAAGGGATGAACAGCCCGGGGAACAGCGTGCCGTGCCGAAGGGCCTCCCTGGGAGGGAATAAGGTCTGGGAAGACTCCGGGGGCAGCCGGTCCGTATCAGCAGATAAATCAGAAGCGGCAGGCCATGTGAGGCCGCCGGCAGGGGTACCGTTTCGTTTCATGGGCATGCACCCTTCTCGTATTTTCACAGACAGACGATAAATTGTCTGCATTCCATTTTATGAAAAGGGCATGAAGGGGTGCGGGTAGGCTGGGGACGGGCAGCGCGTAAGAGGTAAAAATAAAGAAGATCCAGCCGAAAACGGCTGGATCTTTGTGTATCCATTTTGAGCTTTGATCAATTTCCGGCTGCTGCTGCGGGAGCTTCCTGCTCCTTCTTGCCAAACACCCAGCTGATGTGGCTCTGAGAAAAAGCCCATTTGCGGGTGAGGAGGCTCACAACGGGGACCAGTACCAGGCCCGCGGCCATGGCGCAGGCCCCGCTCACTGGGGCCAGCGAGAAATCACCTGTGATGAGCGGCGGCAAAAGGGAAGTCAGCGCTCCGCCGATGACCCCGGCATAGACCCCGGCCTTTGTTACGCCCTTCCACAGAAGACCATACAGGAACGGGGCCAGGAAGGACCCGGCGATGGTACCCCAGGACAGAGACATGAGGGAGATGATGGGGGTGTTCTGCAGGAGGAAATTGACTGTCAGGGAGAAGACGACGAAAGCGACGCACATAAGCCGCATGACCAAGGTGGTCTGCTGGGCTTTCATCTTCGGGAACAGCGCGCCCATCAGGTCAATGGACAGTATGGAGGAGGAGGACAAAACCAACGCGGTCAGGGTGGAAATGCTGGCCGACAGTAGCAGCACGATCACCAGACCCAGGAAGGCGTCCGGCATGCCCACTACTTGCTGGTCTGAAAGCACCGTGGGCATTACCTGGTTCAGGTCCGTGGCTGGCTGCAGACCAATATTGCTGTAAATGACCCGTCCAAAGCCGCCTGCAAAATACGCGCCTCCGGAGATGATCAGGCAGAAGATGGTGGAGATGATCATGGCACGCTTTACGGCAGCTGCTTCCTTGATGGCGAAGAACTTGTGGATCATGTGGGGC
>JAEWAH010000102.1 GCA_023391725.1 Bacillota bacterium
TTCGGGGAAGCCCTGCTGGCCATTGGCACTTGTTGGGACCAATACCGGCAAAAAGCGATCCAGAATCTCGGTCTGATTGGCATACATGTACTTCGTGTACAGGGAGCTGACCCTGTTCACGTCAAAGTTGATGGCGATATCGTTATCCTCGGTGAAGAACTTCTCATCGCCGGTGTCGGTGGCAATGCCCTCGGGCGCGCAGTTGACCAGGCGGCTGATGGAGTTGAAGTAATTGAGCACTTCAGGCGAATCCTTGATATAGTCCACATACGCGGCCTTGTCAAGGTCTGAAAGCAGCATGGTGTTGCTCTCAACGGGCTTGACAGCATCAAAGGATACGGCAAACCACTCCAGCCAGTAGCTGCGCAGATATGCGCCGAAGTTGCTCTCACCTGTCACGGGGTTGGTGCCGGTCATCTTTTCGGACATGGCGACCAATTCATCGAAGGTCACACCGTCCTTGGGCAGCTCTACGCCCCATTGCTCAAACAGCTGCTTGTCAATAACAAAATAGTTGCAGGCGATGGTCATAGGCAGGCCGAAAACCTTGCCGGTGGCCTCGGGGTAATTGAAGGACTTGTAGGTGGTGTAGTATACGGCGGGGTCAATATAGTAGTTGGGCAGGGTGCTGAAATTGACCTCGGGGTCGCTGTTCAGATAGGGGGTAAGATCAGTATACCAGTCGGGTACAGCGACCTGATTGGTGAAGAAGCCCACATCCATTTCACCGGCGTTTACCATGGCCTCAATCTTCTGGATCCAGCCATCCCACGGGATGCTGATCAGCTTGATAGTGGCGGACTGGATCTTGGAATTAAGGAAGTTCTCGAAATCCTGCAGGCCCAGGGTGGTAATGCCGGAAATGGGGTCCGTGGTGGACTGCTCGCTGATGCCTGGAACCACTACGCGCACTACAGGCTTCGTTTCGCCCGCCAGTGCAACCGGAATCGTAGCTATCATGCAGATAGCAAGTACAAGGGCCACCCATTTCTTGGATCTTGTCATTGTGGAAACCAACCTTTCATTTATTATTTGCGGCGTACCTGCCGCAGAAAAACGATTTATTCTGCAACCGCATTGACTTCGATCACAGCGCCGTCAGACTGGGTGACAACGGCCGTCCACTTTTCACCTGATTTGATTTCCTCGGGAAACGGCTTCTGGTACCAGTTGCTGCCTACGGAATTCATTACAAAGGGATCATCGTATGCGCGGCCGGCCAATTTGCCTTCCCGGAAAAAGTCCACGCGATCGATCTTCTCCGGATACAGCGCCGCCAAACGGATCCAGCGTTTCCCATCTGTGCCGGCATTTTTCTCCAGACCCTGCAGATAATATTGACCCTTGGTTGAAGGCTCTTGTTTCTCCAATCCAACCGCCAGAGCAACCCGCCGGGCGAAGAAGCGGTCCTCGCCTTCCGTTATGCGCCAATCCGCCGGTGGCTCTTGCTTGGTCAGGTTGTTGTAGTACCCCCAGGAGACACCTTCATCCAGGCAAACGCGCATGTTGCTCAGCGCCTGAGAATCCTCATTGACCACCAGAGGCCTTTCAGGCTTGATGGCTTTTGCCTTTTGGATCAGGTTCCATAGCTTCTGACGAGACTGGTCGTTGCCATGGATCAAAATCACATCGGAAGCTTTCGCAACTAATTCATTAAAGTATCCACCAGTGCCGCTGCAGCCCGTCAGCATCCCCCCCGATTCCCGCTGCGCAACATGGATTAATTGAACGATTCCCTCCGCCGTATACAAAATGGGATGCATGCGGAAGGGCAAGATATCGTGCTCGTTGGCAATCTCAATGATCACATTGGTGAAACCCTTATCCCGCAGCCAGTTGGCAGCCGTTTTAACCGCGACAAGAACAGCCGTGTCATCCTTGAGGAACCTTGTCTGCGAGCCATAGAACAGGCTGACGATCACCGCCATGCCGATGCGGTCTGCCGCCAACACCAGGCGTTCCATCCGTGACAGGTATGCGGGATCGATAACTGCACCATCCTCGCCAAAGGGGTTATTGTGAATGGTCTCATTCGCTATTGTATAGCAGGGGCCGCCGCCCTGGAAGCCAACCGTGAAGGCTTTTAGACCCATGGCGTACCAGTCGGGAAGCGCAGCAATCAGTTCATCAGTATTCTTATCAGGATCAAACTTCCTTGCGAAGCGGTGGTAGCGGGATATGTCCGCCGCATCGTCAAAAACACCTTGGATAAAGCGGGCATTCATCAAAAGACCCTTGGCTGAATCCGGGCAGCCGGGGATTTCATCGTACACAAGCCTGCCATTGATATAAAACTTTTCGCCTTTTTTGGTAAGGATCGTATGGCTCATACTTCCTCCTTGATGATTACCGGCATCCGTACAATATTTGGATCGGAAAATGGGTCAATGGTACATGTGGCCATACTGGAAATCGAGAAGAGCACCGCTCCCTCCTCCCCTGCCTGTAACCAATGCTTTATGCCCGGCGCCATCGTCACCTGCTGGACGGGCTGCAAGCATACTTCTTTCCGGCTGGTGTAACAGCTTTGCTTTCCCTTGGGAATAAAGCCTTCCTTCGGTCCGTCCCCGCCGGGCAAGTACAGCCGCAACGTACCATATAGCACGCGAAGGGTTTCTTCCTTCCCCTCGTAGCCTTCCATAGCAGCATGCCAGTGTTCCGGCAGCGTCTGGCCCGGCAGCAGGCAGATGACCTTCATACCAACCCGGCTGGTCGAAACAAATGTAGCGATTTGAGAGCCCTCCGAGCGGTAATCCCCAAGGCCGAAATCCGCCACCTCCATGGCATCCATCTCGCTGTCCGACAGCACCACGCCTGCCTTTTTCAAAAGCTCCATGCATTCAGCCCTGGCTTCCCGCACTTCCCGTTCGTACAGCATGTCAGCGCTCCTTTTGAATATACATAAGTTTTAGGGCCTGCCCCGCCTATATAGCGCCTGCTGCCCAAGGTCGCGCATGTCCAGCGCCGCCTTTGCGTCGGAACACAGCAGCGCCTGTACCAGGAGATCACGCGCGTCACGCAATTGCCGATCATATTGATAGCCGTCCATCTGCATGCGCAATTCCTTGATCATCCGCAGGGCTGAGGGGCTTTTTTCCGCCAGTTCAGAAATCCAGCCCGCGCATATCCCGTCGATCCCGCCGTCCGGCGCGATTTCCGTTATAAGGCCCAAGGCCAGCGCTTCCTGTGCTGACAGAGCCTTGCCCAGCAACGCCAGATACATCAGCCTTTTTGTTGGCAGCGACCTATATGCCCCGGAAAAGGAAATCACCGGGGGCAGGCCGCCTAATATCTCCGGGATGGCAAACGTGCTGTCCGCTGTGCAGACAACAAGGTCACATGCCTCCACCAGGCTGAAGCCACCGCCGGCCACCGTTCCGGATATCAAAGCGATAACAGGCACGATGCACTGAGCTATGGACAGCAAGGCGCCTGTCAGGCTGTCTCCGAAAGCACGAACGTCTCCAGAATCCTGATGACGATAATCCCCAAGGTCCCCGCCATTGCAGAATACTTTGCCCTCGTGACGCAGTACGACGGCACAAATGTTTTCATCCGCTTCGCGCAGCGCTTTTTCCATGCGTGCGAGTAAGGGCCTGGTAAGCTTGTTTCCAGTGTCCGGGCTGGTGAGCGTGATCTCCAGGTATGTGTCGTGTATGGCCGTGCGGATACCGGCATCATAGCTCATTTTTTGCCACCGAATACCTGCCCGCGAACATAATCAAACACGTCCATAGCGTCGCTGGTGTGCATCAG
>JAEWAH010000137.1 GCA_023391725.1 Bacillota bacterium
ACGCAAGGCTTCGCGTCATTGCGAGGGAGCCTGCGACCGAAGCAATCCAGGGCACATCCTGCTGTACAGCCCAGCTAATCGCAAAATCGTCGTTTATTGAGACCGGCCTTCTATCTTTCCCCACAGCACAGAGATTCCAAAGGGATATATCCCTTTGGCGGCGTCCCGGGGCAGAACCCCGGGCAAACTCCCCCTTGCGGTGACCTATGGAAAATGGTATGATTTGCTCGCAAATACTCCGTATTGGGAGGAAGGCCCCTATGCCCAGGATCACAAGGCAGACCGTGAAGGAATACCTGCTTTTGACCATTGGCACGCTGTTCATTGCGGTGGGCGTTTATTTCTTCAAGTTCCCCAACCACTTTTCCACCGGCGGGGTCAGCGGTATCTCCATCATCCTGGGATATTACGTGCCGGGGCTGTCGGCGGGCGGATTCGTGTTCGTCATCAACGCCGCGCTTTTGATTCTGGGCTTTGCTGTGTTCGGCCGGAGCTTCGGGCTGCGCACGGCCTACGCCAGCACGCTGTTATCCAGCGTGGTCTGGGTGCTGGAGCGGATCATCCCCCTCTCCCATCCGCTTACCACCCAGCCGCTTTTGGAGCTCATCTTTGCGGTGGTGCTGCCCGCGGTAGGTTCGGCGATCCTGTTCAACATCGAAGGTTCCAGCGGCGGCACCGACATCATCGCCATGATTCTGAAAAAGTACACCTCACTGCACATCGGCAACGCGCTGTTCGCGGTGGACTTTATCATCACCGTGGCCGCGATGGTCGCCTTCGGCGTGGAAACCGGGCTGTTCTCCATCCTGGGCCTTTTGGCCAAGGCCCTGGTGGTGGACTTGGTGCTGGAGAACATCAAGGTCAACAAGTGCTTTCACATCATCACCGCCACGCCCGAGCCGATACTCCGCTATATCGTGGACAAGCTCCACCGGGGCGCCACGGTGTTAAACGGCGAGGGCGCATACACCCACGAGAACCGCACGGTGCTTTTGACCGTGGTGGACCGCTCCCAGGCCGTCCACCTGCGCAAGTTCGCCAAGGAAATGGACCCCCATTGCTTTATTTTGATCACCAATACCGGGGAGATCATCGGCAAAGGCTTTAGGGGCGTTATGTAAACATTTGGAGGTGTCTTCGTGCCCGCGATCTTGGGCGTTATAAACGGTATCCTGTTCTCCGTTATGAACCTGTTCAATGCCCAGCTGGGCCAGCTGTACGGCGACCCCTTCGCCATGGTGCTTATCCACGCGGTGGGGATCCTCTGCGCCGTGCCGCTGACGATACGGTATATTAAAGGCAAGCGCAACGCGCCGCTTTGGATGCACATCGGCGGATTCCTGGGCATCATCACCGTTATAACAAGCAACGTAGGGATCGTAAATCTCGGCGTTACGGTGACGCTTTCTTTGGCATTGGTAGGGCAGATGCTCCTCAGCATGGTCATCGACCAGTTCGGCCTGTTTGGCTTTCCCAAGCTGAAGTTCAAAAAAGAAAGGGCCATCAGCATCGCGCTGATTACCCTTGGAGCGGCGGTGATGATCATATGGTGATCGCCATCGCGGCTGTTATTTTGAGCGGGGCGAATATTGTCTTTGCCCGCACGCTGAACGCAAAGCTTGCACAGCGCCGCGGCATCCCTTACAGCACGCTGATGAACTATATCACGGGGCTGACAGGCTCCCTGATCGTGTTTTTTTTGATGGGCAGCCGGATAAGCGCCGCCTTTCCCGCCCCGGGAGCGTCCTTTACCATTTATCTTGGCGGGGCGCTGGGGCTTTTAAGCGTGTTTGTGCTGAACATGATCACCCCAAAGCTCCCCGCCATGCAGCTGACGCTGCTGGTTTTTGTGGGGCAGCTTTTTTCCGGGATGATACTCGATTATTTTCTAACAGATATGTTTTCGCCTGGGAAGCTGGTGGGCGGGATATTGGTGCTGGCGGGGCTGCTGGTGAATATGCGGGCGGATAAGAAGGAGTAGGGGATCTTCCTGCCTCATCCGGCGCTACGCGCCACCTTCCCCTAAAGGGGAAGGCAAGACGGGAATTTTTTCTCCTTTCGGGCTTAAGCACTCCTTCCGCACCGTGGCTGCCGCGCAAGACAATCCTCAGTCAGCCTGTGGGCTGACAGCTCCTTTCAAAAGGAGCCTTTTGGGGGAGCAACGAGGGGACGCAGAAGCGTCCCCTCGTTTGTATTCGTCTCGCCTGGCTCCGCCAGGCGGACGGGGGTTTGCGGAGCAAACATTCCTTACACGATTTCCTGACCGCGAACAAATGGAGCTTGCCTTTTCATGTGGGCCAGTGCGCGGGCCAGGGTGAGGGAACGAAGTCCCCGAACCTGGAGCTGCCAAATGGCGAATCCATTTGGTAGCGGAACACCGGTCAAGCGCAGCGTAGGACGGTGCGTAGGCCTGCAAGGAAACCGTGCAAAGTCGCAAAAAGACGGCCAGAAACCTGCCTCGAACTTCTTTTCGAGAGCTTATCTGGCCGTCTTTTCGCGAAGCCGTCAGGCCGTTAACTGTCCCGTTCCGCTGTCGATCACCTTGAGGATCTCCCGTTCCTCCCCCGTTTCGGCGTCGATATACACCAGGTACTTTGCGTCGCTGAAGGTGCCGGAAAACTCATAGCAAAGCTTTTCAGTATCCTTAAAGGGGATTACGCAGAGCTTTGCCCCATTGATGGTAAGCTTGGTGCTGACCATTTGCCTGGCCTCCTCCTCGGTGAGGGTGGGCTTGGGCAGTTCCCGGGTGCGGTGGTTCAGCCAGAAGTTATTGGCTTCCAGGCCGACCACTTCCCCGGTATCCATGCGCACCTGCACCTTCACCAGGTCCGGGTACAAAGTCACCTGGTCCTGCATGCCTGCGAAATTGATGACCGCCAGGCCGTTATAGATCTGGTAATAGTTGCTGGCCATCTCCCCAAAGCCCTTATCGCGCAAAAATGCCGCAGCCTTGTTGATACATTCCTCCAGTGTGAGCGTCTGGGCGAATTGGGCGTGCTCCGGCATCACCCAGATCACTTTGCCGCCCTGCTTTGTCACTTCAACCGTCAGCGCATTGTCTTTGATGGCCACTTCCACCCCGAAGGCCGGGATCGTCCCCGACATGCCCGCGCTCTCCTTGGCGCTTAGCACACGGTCCGCACCGATAAAGTCCTTTGCGATATCAATGGCCTGCTGGGCGGTGATGTCTCCCGGTGGCAGGCCCTGGGGCTGGCCGGCGTGGCGCGCGTCGGAGAAGGCGCCATCATAGATCAAGGTGGGATAGTCGATGCCCTTTTCCTTGTCCGACAATTGCTCCAGGGGCCGCGCCTGGGCCTGGGCGTCCTGGTAGAACACAGAGCCTGTTGTGCTGTATTTCATGCTCTGGTAGATCATGTCCTGCTGGGCTGCCTGCAATTGGCCCGACAGCAGCACGCAGCTGGCCAGGAGCTGGTTGATCTGGTTCAGGTCCGTATCGCTCAGAGGCGTGCCCGCGGCTACCTGCTGCGTCAGGGTGTTGCTGTAATCCCCCACCTGCCCGGCAAACTTCACAGTAGGCTCGATGGCGACGTGGGACAGGGGCAGGATGGCCAGGTTGCTTTGCACCTGCCAGGCCTGGCGGCTCAGATCGGATAAGAGCTGGACGCCTGTCTGCGGGGTGCCGGCCACCAAAAGCTTGTTCAGTTTGACCTCCATGCTTTGAAGCTGGCCGATGGTCTCCAGTACCGCGCTGTTGTACGTATCCTCCAGGGCCCTTGAAAGCTTCACTGCTTTCTGCTCCTGGTAGACCGCCGTACCGATGGCGGCGAGAAGTGCCAGAGAAAAGGAGACATACAGCAGCAGGTGGTGTTTTTTTTGCATGCCCTCTCCCCCTTATATGGCGAAATTGTGCCTGCCGATGACAAGCGTAATCTGCCGTGTCCAGATCCAGCCGCTGGTGGCCGTGGCCGGGTTATAGTAATACAGCGCTCCGCCCGTGGGGTCCCAGCCGTTCATGGCGTCCCTGGCGGCCCGGATGCTGTCATCGGAGGGCGTGAGCCACATCTGTCCGTCGGACACCGCGTCAAAAGCCCCGGGCTGGAAGATCACGCCGCTGATGGAATTGGGAAAGGAGGGGCTCTTGACCCGGTTTAAAACTACCGCCCCAACCGCCACCTGGCCGATGTACGGTTCGCCCCGGGCCTCGCCGTTGATGAGCCGGGCCAGGGTATACACTTCGCTATCATTAAAGTTGCCCACAGACACGGCGCCGCCGCCGCTGGTGGTGGTGATCCCCAGCGCCGCCGCCGTGGCGGGACCCACCGCCCCGTCCACTTTTAGGCCGTTCTTGCGCTGGAAGAGCACCACCGCGTTGTACGTCTCCTGCCCGAAATATCCCGTAACGCTGCCGTTAAAATACCCCCATTGCTTCAGCTTCTTCTGTACTTCGGTCACCCGGTTCCCAGAGGAGCCCCAGTAGACTGTCTGCGCCAGCGCCGCCTGCAGGTTCACAAGAAGCAGAACGCCCACCAGCAGCATGGAGAGCACCGACATTTTCCTGCTTTGCCGGAACACGGATTTTCCCCCTTTTTCTTTCCCGTTCAGGCAAAGTATGGCGTTCTTTTCGCAAAATCATACGGGCGTGAGCAGCGGCCAGGAAGAAAAAACCTTCCATGTCCACCAGGTAAAATCCGTGTCCTGTGAAGTGTCTGCCGCCTGGGCCTGGGCAGGCGGAGCGTCCGTCGCGGCCAGGCTCAAGCACAAGCTGGGGAACAAGACGCACCACCAGTTATGCCCCTCCCCTTCCCCCAGCACGATGCGCAGCGCCTGGTAGTCCCCCGCCGGGACGAGTACGCCGCCGTACCACCTGTCGGGAAAGGAAAACACGCCTGTCTGCGCGGTTACAGGGCCATCATAGCCTTCGTCCTGGGCGGCGGCCTGGGCAGCTTCCTGGAGCGCCTGTATGTTTTCGTTGAGATAATCCATCATGTCCCCGGCGTCCTTTTTGCCGGCCAGCTTGTCACGCCAGGCGGATAACACCTTGTCCCGCACCTTGAGCTTGATAGCCTGGCTTTCATCGTCATCCCCCGCCGCTACCACGTGCAGGCGGATGATTTCACCTGTTTTGAGCGCCTGGCGCAATTGTTCTTCTTCCGTCAGCGCCTGTGTTTGCGCCTGGGCCGCGGGGCTCAATATAAGGGCCGCCGCCAGCGTCCATAAAAACACCCTGTACATGCAGTTTCCTCCTTGAAGGTTCCTGCATACAGGGTGCCCTGTCGAATCACATATTATGTATGGTCATTTTCACGGGGTCAGGAAGATAAGAGGGACATGGATTCCTTCGTCGCTGCGCTCCTCGGAATGACGGCAGCGTGGGACCTCAGGGGAGCAACGAGGGGGCGCAGCCCTCTCGTTTGAAATCGTCTCGGGTGGCTTTGCCACCCGGACGGGGGTTTGCGAAGCAAACATTCCTTACACGATTTCTTGGCCGCAAGACCGTGTCAACTAAGCGGTAGCGCAAGAGAACGCGGTCTTGCAAAGAAATCGTGCAAGCTCGTGAAAAGCAGGCAACGCCTGCTTTTCACGAAGGATCACTCCTCCTGAAAAACAAGTCCCTCCAGGCATGTATGGGTCATGAAGCAAACAGGCCAGCGCTTTTTTAGAACCTGCTGGGCATCTCTGGCGCGCATGGCATCCTTGAACACGCCATAGACCGCGGAGCCGCTGCCTGTCATCATGGCACGAATAGCGCCGTGATCGCAAAGCACCTTCACTGCCGTGGGGATCTCCGGGCGCAGCTGGGCGCTGGTAGGCTCCAGCGCGTTGCCCATGGCATGGCACAATGCAGCAAGGTCACCCATGGCAAGCGCCTTTAAGGCAGCCTCCACATCCGGCCTTGATTCGGGCGGGATCTTCTCCCATTCCAGGGAAGTGAACACCTTTTTGGTGCCAAGCCCACGGCAGGGCTGCACCACCACCAGCCAGAACTGCCTTTTGCAGTCAAGGGGCGTCAATATCTCGCCCACGCCTTGGGCCCTATAAAGCCCGCCCTTTAAGCAAAAGGGAACGTCCGCGCCTACTTTTAAGCCGATCTTTCCCAATTCTTCCGGGCTTAACTTAAGTCCCCAAAGCCTGTTCAACCCCGCGAGGACCGCCGCCGCGTCGGCGCTGCCCCCGCCCATCCCCGCGCCGATGGGGATGCGCTTGTCCAGGTGGATATCCGCGCCCAGATCACAGCCTGCGGCGTCGCGGAGCGCCTTGGCGGCCTTCAAAACAAGATTGTCATCGGTGT
>JAEWAH010000144.1 GCA_023391725.1 Bacillota bacterium
ATAAAAAAGGTGAAGAGTATTACTTTGATATTTCAAAGGTGCCCATCAGCCGCGTGGAAAACCGGGCCAACCATATGCGCCGCCAGGTGGACGAATCGGGCCGGGCGTTTCGCACTATTCGGGTGGGGGACAAGCTGTATACGTATTATGACGATGAGCCCGCCTACCCCAGCGACGTGTGGAACGATGTGAGCCACTTGCAGCAAAAGGACCCTCAAAGGACAGGCTATGATACCCAAAAACCCATGCGCCTTCTGGAGCGGGTGCTGCTTTCCACCACACGGCCCGGGGACCTTGCGGCGGACTTATGCTGCGGTTCCGGCACCACGCTTGTGGCCGCGGCAAAGCACGGGCGAAGGTTTTTAGGCGTCGACCCCGGGCAGAGCGCGGTGTCTGTGAGCCGGAAAAGGCTCTTAGGCCAGGATTTTTTGCTGGAATGGCCTTGTTCGCCGTGTGAAGCGACCCTTAAAGCCGCGGTGCAGCCGGCGCTGGGCTTTTATGAAGTCACACTGGAGTGCTATGAGCTGGAGCCGGAAGCGGACGCGGGGCTCAAAAAGATCCCCCCGAATTTTCCCCTGGGAAACCTGGATGCGGTGGACCAGTGGTCGGCAGGATATTTGAAGGAGGGCGTGTTCATCTCCCACGCCCACGCCGCCAGGACCAAGCAGACGCCCGGATTTCCGCGATTGCTGGAGGTCCCCATGCTCACAGGGCAGCTGGCCATCGAGGTGGTGGACATCCTGGGCCGCAAGAGCGTATGGCTGTGGCGGGAGGAGACATGAAGAAGCCAAGCGGGAAGGAACTGGATCTGGAGAGCTTTTCCTCTGCCAGTGCGCCGTCGTCTGCTCCAGGTTCGCTTCGCTCACCCTCCAAATGGAGCTGGCGAGCGAAGCTAGACTGAAGATTGGTTAACCCCCCCTTAAAACGATCAAGGCCTGCGGGCCTTGGACCCTAAGAGGAGGGGGCTTACTGACTTGTGGAGTAAAAAGCGTAACCTGGATTGCTTCGCTGCGGCTCGCAATGACGAAGTGCCCATCTATCGCGTCATTGCGAGGGAGCGCGCGACCGAAGCAATCCAGAATGCTCCTCGGTTTTACAACCCAACGAATCAACAAATCATTATCTCTATGGGGAAGTTTTCTTGATGGGGTGCGGGGAGGGCTTCTTTCTTAATGGAAGCCCTCCCCGCCATTTGCCCTTGCACGGTAGCCTCATGTATGAGATAATGGAAACAAACATTCGCGTACGAGGGATGCATGAACGACTTCTTGCGGATATCAGCCCGGGAGCTGGTGGAGTTCTCCATTCATGGGGAGGACATCGTGCCCGGCGGCGGGATAAAGGACATGCTGGAAGGCATGCGGGGCCACAAGGCGCGCCAGGGGATGCTGGGGGAAGGCTGGCAGGCGGAAGCGCCTGTTTCCCTTAAGACCGAGGCGGAGGGCATCGATTTTTTGATCACCGGGCGCATGGACGCTTACTTTGACGCGCCTGTGCCCATTATCGAAGAATTGAAATTGCTGTCCGGGGCTTACGCGCCGCCTGAGAAGCCATATCCCGCTCACCGGGCACAGGCGGTGGTATACGGGCACTTGGTTTGCCTTGAAAAAGGCAAAGAGGCCGTGCGCATCCGGGTGGTGTACGTTTCGGTGGCCGGCGCGGCGCGGGCGCTGTTCGAGGAGGAGCTGACTGCCGCTCAACTTATGCAGGAGTTTGAGGCACTGCTTGCAGCTTTCGCCGTCTGGGAATCCGCCCAGCGCCGCCATCGGGCGAGGCGGGACGAAAGCATTGATGCGCTGCCCTTCCCTTACCCCGGCTACCGCCGCGGGCAAAGGGAGATGGCGGTGCAGGTGTTCACCGCCGTCCGGCAAAAAAAGCGGCTGTTTGCCAGCATGCCCACAGGCACGGGCAAATCCGCCGCGGTGCTCTTCCCGGCACTAAAAGCGCTTGGCCAGGGACTGACCTCCCAGATCTTTTATTTGACCGCCCGGACTACCGCAAGGCAGGGCGCGCTGGACGCGCTTAAGCGGATGCGGGAAAAGGGATTGCACGCAAGAGCCCTGACGCTCATAGCCAAAGAAAAGCAATGCCCCGCCTTGACCCGCTGCCATCCGGACTTTTGCCCCCGGGCCAAGGGCCATTTTTTGAGGCTCCCGACGGCATTGGAAGAAATCATGGAGTTGACGGATTGGAACGCGCAAGCGGTTCGAGATGTGGCGGATAGGCATGAGCTGTGCCCGTTTGAATTTGCCCTGTCGCTCACCGAGATCGCCGATGTGGTGGTGTGCGATTACAACTATGCCTTTGATCCCGCCGCGCACCTGCAAAGGATATTTGACCACCGTACGGATCTGACATTGCTGGTGGACGAAAGCCACAACCTGGCCGGCCGCACCCGGGAGATGCTTTCCGGCGCGGCTGACGGGGCCTATTTGCGTACGTACCGCACGATGCTTGGCAAGGCCGCGGGGCGTAAGGGCCGGCTGTACAAGGCGCTCAAGGGTGTATTGGATGTATTGCGTGAGATCCCTTTTACCGAGGATGCGGAGGAAAAGGAGATCGCAAGTCTTCCGGAGGAACTCCCCTCCGCCATGGAAGCACTTTTGCACGCGGTGGAGGATGCCTTCGGCCAATCCCTGCCGGGGGAGGCGGGGGGCAAGGCGTTGAGCGAGGTCTATCAAATGGCGGCGAGTTTCTGCGCGGCCATAGACCGGGGGCTTTCCAACTATGCGCTGTTATGCCGCAAGCATGGCAGGGAGCGCTCATTAAAGCTTTTGTGCCTGTCCGTAGCCGAGCACCTTCAAGAGACAACAAAAAAGCTATCCGGCACAGTGTATTTTTCCGCCACGCTTTCTCCCCTTTCCGCCATGCGCGCGCTGCTGGGGGGCGACGGAGAAGACGCCTTATTTGCGTTGCCTTCGCCCTTCCCTCCGGAAAACCTGCTGGTGAAGCGCCAGCGCATCTCCACCCGCTATGGACTGCGTAGGGAAACCGCTCACCAGGTGGCGGCGGCCATATTGCAGGTCTTTTCCGCCAAACCGGGCAAATACATTGCCTTTTTCCCCAGCTACGCGTACTTGAAGCTGGTATTGGAGGCGCTGCTTACCGCCGATCCCGCGCTGCCTCTCTTGATCCAGTCGGGGGGGATGGAGGAAGCGGACCGGGTCGCCTTCATTGACCAGTTTACTTTGGACAGCCAGCCATTATTGGGCCTTGCTGTGCTGGGCGGCATCTTCGCCGAGGGGATCGACTTGCCAGGGGAAAGGCTCCTGGGCGTGATGGTGGTGGGCGTGGGCCTGCCCATGGTCTGCCCCGAGCAAGAGGCGCTGCGCCGCCATTATGAGGAGACGCTGGGCGACGGTTTCGCCTACGCCTACCGTTACCCCGGCATGCACAAGGTGCTCCAGGCCGTGGGCCGCGTGATCCGCTCCGAGACCGACCGGGGCGTAGCATTGCTGATAGACGAAAGGTATTTCCAACATGATTATGTATCCCTCTGTCCGCCGCACTGGCACTTTACGGGGGAGACGGCGGAAGGATTCTGGGCTCAGGGGCTCCGCCCCTGAGAACCCCGCCAAAGGGATAAACCCCTTTGGAATAAAATCCGAATTTTGTTTTGGATGGGGAGCGATAT
>JAEWAH010000188.1 GCA_023391725.1 Bacillota bacterium
TGACGATGGCCTGGTTCCCGTCGGCAAGGATGTCTTCCAGGGTGGAAAGAAATGCGGATAAGGACGCCTGGGCCGTGGTATAACTGAGGGCGCTTCCGGCCACCGCGGGCAGGACGCGGGCGTCCTCCTCCACGAAACCCTCGGAATAAAGCGTGCGCCCCTCGTGGGTATAGGTCATGGGCACTTGAATAACGCCCAAGGCCTTTGCCTCCTCCCTTGTGAGGTAGGCGGTGGAGTCCGTCACCAGGACGATCATGGCTCTTGCCCCCCGATGCTCCTGAATTTTTCATATCGCAAAGCCGCGACGGCAGCGCCGTCCAGCTTTTCATATTCGGTAAGGGCTTCTATAAAGGCGGCTTTCAGTTCCTTGATAAGTTCCTCAAACCCGGACGATTCGGAAAACACGCGCTCGATGACGCCCAGGGAAAGCAGGTCTTCCGCAGTGAGGCGCAGGCTTTCGCTGGCTTCCTTTGTTTTTTTCGCGTCCTTCCAAAGAATGCTGGCCGCACCCTCCGGGGAGATCACGGAATAGACTGCGTTTTCCAGCATCCATACTTGATTCGCCGAGGCCAGCGCCAGCGCGCCGCCGCTGCCGCCCTCGCCGATGACCACGGAAAGAACGGGCACGGTAAGCGCCATCATCTCCATCAGATTTTCGGCGATGGCCAGGCCCTGGCCCCGCTCCTCCGCGCCCAGCCCCGGCGCTGCCCCGGCGGTGTCCACAAAGCAGATCACCGGGCGGCGGAATTTTTCCGCCTGCTTCATCTGCCGCAGCGCCTTGCGGTAGCCTTCCGGATGTGCCGAGCCAAAATTCCGCCTGACCTTTTCGGCGGTATCAACGCCCTTTTCCAGGCCGATGACCGTTACGGGACGGCCCTCCAAACGCGCGACGCCGGCCACGATGGCCGCGTCGTCGGCAAAGCGCCGGTCCCCGTGCATCTCCAAAAAGTCCGTAAAGATTCCTTCAATAAACTTCATGGCGGTGGGCCGCCCTTTAGCCCGGGCCGCCTGAACGCGCTCGTAAGCCGTCATTGCGCCTGTCCCCCTTCGTGCAGGTCCAGGAGCAGGGATAAAAGCTCCCTTTGCGTGTTCCGGGGGGCGATCCTGTCTACAAAACCCTTCTTCAATTGGAATTCAGCCCGCTGAAAGCCCTCGGGAAGCTTCTGGCGGATGGTCTGCTCGATAACACGGGGCCCGGCAAAGCCGATCAAAGCCCCCGGCTCGGCGATCAGGATATCCGCCTCCATGGCGAAGCTGGCGCACACGCCCCCGGTGGTGGGGTCGGTAAGCACCGCAATGTACAGATTCCCCGCCTCGCTGTGGCGCTTTACGGCGGCGGAGACTTTGGCCATCTGCATCAGCGACAGGATGCCCTCCTGCATCCGGGCCCCGCCAGATACGGCGTAGCCCACTACGGGGAGAAGGTTTTGCGTGGCGTACTCAAAAAGGCGGGTGAGCTTTTCCCCCACCACCGAACCCATGGACCCCATCATGAAGGCGGGCTCCATAGCGAAAAATGCGCAGGGATGATCTCCAATGCGCGCGGTTCCGGTAATCACGGCTTCTTTTTCTCCACTGTCATGGATCGCTTTTGCAAGCTTTTCTTCATAACCGGAGAACTCCAAAACATTGCGGGAGGCAAGCTCCGCGTTCTGTTCTTCAAAGCTTCCTTCATCCAGGATCAAGGCGATGCGTGCCCGGGAACCCATGCGCATATGGTGGCCGCACCGGGGGCAGACAAGCAAGCTTGCCGAAAGCTCCTGGGAAGGAATGTTGCGCTTGCAGCCGGGGCAGGGCACGGCCTTGTCTTGAACGGCGGGCGCGCCCTGGTTTTCCAGTTCGTTTTTCGGCTTTTTAAACAGGCTTTTGGCCAGCATTTTGCCACCTCACTTCCGCAAAAAATCCGTGGCATAGCTGCCATCCAGGAAGGCGGATTCATTGATCAGGTCCGCCTGAAAAAGCCCCGTGTGCTCAATGCCCTCGATCACCGTTTCGCAAAGGGCGGCCTGCATTTTGCGGATGGCCTCATGCCTGGTCGGGGCGTGGACGATGAGCTTGCCGATCATGGAATCGTAAAAGGGCGGTACCTGATAGCCCTGGTAAAGCGCTGTATCAAAGCGCACCCAAGGGCCGCCTGGGATGTGCAAAAGCGTCACCTGCCCGCAGCTGGGCTTAAAGTCTGCCTGCGGATCCTCAGCGTTAATGCGGCATTCGATGGCGTGGCCGCGGACGGCGATGTCCGCCTGGGTAAAGGGGAGCTCCATCCCCGCGGCGACCCGGATCTGCCACTTGACAAGATCGATCCCCGTGACCATCTCCGTCACCGGATGCTCCACCTGCAAGCGGGTGTTCATTTCCATAAAGTAAAAATTCTTGTCCTGGTCCAGCAAAAACTCCAGCGTCCCGACGCCTTCGTAGCCCGCTTCCTGCGCGGCATGGGCGGCGGTCTCCGTCATCCTTGCCCGAAGCTCGGGGGAAATCAGGGCGCAGGGGCTTTCTTCAATGAGCTTTTGGTTGCGGCGCTGCATGGAGCAGTCACGCTCCCCCAGGCATACGGCGTGGCCTTTCTGGTCGCAAAGAATCTGCATCTCCACGTGCTTCACGTGCTGCAGAAATTTTTCCATGTACAACCCGCCATCAGAAAAGGAGGCCAATGCTTCCGCGGAGGCAGACCGGTAAGCGCCTTCCACATCCTCCATCCTGTCCACCCGGCGGATACCCCGCCCGCCGCCACCGGCCCGGGCCTTTAGCAGCAGGGGAAAGCCCACCCTCTGGGCCGCCTGCTTGGCTTCATGGACGTCGCGGATAAGATCGCACCCGGGGATGGTGGGTACGCCAAGGTTTTTCATGGTGCGCTTGGCCTCGTCCTTGTCACCCATCAACCGGATGACCTTGGCGCTGGGGCCGATGAATTTAATATGATGCTTTTCGCACAGCGCCGCGAAATCTGCGTTTTCAGATAAAAAGCCGTATCCCGGATGGATGGCCTGGGCGCCGCTCAAGATGGCCACCGACAGGATGGCTTTTTGGTTCAAATAGCTGTTTGTCGCCTTGGGGCCGCCGATGCAGTAGCTTTCATCCGCCATGGAAACGTGCAGCGCGTCCCGGTCCGCTTCGGAATAAACGGCCACGGTAAGGATGCCCATCTCCTTGCAGGCGCGGATGACACGCACCGCGATCTCGCCCCTATTGGCAATGAGGATCTTCGGAAACAAACCGTACCCTCCATTCATGAGACATCACAATTTAGCCAGCCAGCATTATAGTGAATGTGCCGCTGGCGCATAGGGTATCCTCAACGGTCGCCTTCCCGGCGATGACGTATACATTCAGCTTCTGACGCACCATACTGCAGGAAACCTTCACTGTGTCGCCCGGGCGAACCATGCGCCGAAAGCGCACCTCGTCCATCCCGGCGTACAGTGTGGTTTTGCCGGGGAGTTTGTCCCGAAGCAATACACCCGCCGTTTGGGCGATGATCTCGCACAGCACTACGCCGGGCACCACGGGATTTCCGGGGAAGTGCCCCTGCAAAAACCACTCGTCGCCCTTTACAGTGTACTGGCCCAAAGCATTGCCCGTTTCATCCATGTCGGCTTCGTCCAGCAGAAGCATGGGCTCCCGGTGGGGCATAAATGTTTTGATTTCGTCACGGTTCATGTGCTACCTCATCAGAACAGTTTGAAAAGCGTCTGCCCGTATTCCA
>JAEWAH010000194.1 GCA_023391725.1 Bacillota bacterium
CCCTAATGGTGCTCATCAAAATCCGGCTTTCCCCGCCGCATTTGGTGACCTCCGTATAGGGGATATGCAACTCTTCCGCCAGGATGGAAAGCACCCGGGGGCTGCAAAAGCCCCCCTGGCAGCGGCCCATCCCGGCCCTGGTGCGGCGCTTCACTCCATCGACAGTATGCGCGCCAAGAGGCCTATGGATGGCCGACTTAATTTCCGCTTCCGTGACCTGCTCGCACCGGCAGACAAGGCTTCCGTTTTCGGGATTTTCCAGCGCCGCCCGGGCCCGCTCGATGTTGCTCATTTCCCGGAAGGTTTTTTTCAATGGGATGGCGGGCTTCCATTCTTTCTTTTGGGCAAGACCAAGCGCATCTGCGATCTGCGCGCTGAGCATCTCCCCAATGGCTGGGGCGGCAGACAGGCCGGGGCTTTCGATGCCCAGCGCCTCAAAGGCCATGGGTGCGCCTTCCACCGGGCCGATCACAAAGTCTCCTTCCTTTTCATGAGCGCGGATGCCAGAAAAGGTGGTGATGGTGCCCCGTGTGGTCACATTCCCCCAAGTGAGCTTCGCCGCGTCCAGCACGGCTTTTAAGCCCGTGGCGGTGGTGGCGGTATCCTGGGCGTCGGGGATATCCTCCGCGGAGGGGCCCAGCAGCAGGTTCCCATGCACCGTGGGACTTACCAGGATGCCCTTGCCCATCTTTGTGGGGCACTGGAACATGGTACGGGAAAACGGCAGGCGGGCCATCCTGTCCAGCAGGTAATATTCCCCCCGTCGGGGGATAATGGTGTATTTCTTATTGGAAATAAGATTGTGCAGCTTGGCGGATTGTGTTCCGGCGCAGTTGATCACCGCCTGGGCGGTAAATTCCCCGTGGTTGGTGTCCACATGCCACACGTCATTTTCCCGGCGCATACTAAGAACTTCCGTGTCAAAATGAAACTCCGCCCCGTTTAAAACCGCGTGATCCGCCAGGGCAAAGCTGAACTCATACGGGCTGGTGAGGCCGGAAGTTTCGGCCAGCAGCGCGCCTACGATCTTCGGATTGGTGTTGGGCTCCAATTGAAGCGTTTCTTCCCGTGACAGAAGTTTCAGGCCCGGAACGCCATTTTTGAGGCCCTGCTCATATAACTCCCGAAGAGTTGCCTGATCTTCCTGCGTAAAGCCCAGCACCAGCGCCCCGGGCTGGGTATAGGGCGCGCCCATCTCCCGGCAGAGCCCCGGGTACATCTGCGCCCCTTGCACGTTCAGTTTTGCTTTCAGGCTCCCGGGCTTGGCGTCGAACCCCGCGTGCACGATGCCGCTGTTGGCCTTGCTGGCCCCTTCCGCAACATCCGAGGCTTTTTCCAGCACGGCTATATGCCCTTCGTACCGGGACAGGCTCCGGGCCAGCGCGCAGCCAACCACGCCCGCGCCGATGATCAACGCATCCAGGTGCAATTGCCATCCCTCTGTTTCTTCCATTTATAGTGGTCTTTCCAAAATTTTTCTGTTTGAACCATTTTCATTTTAGCATAGCCCTCCAGGACATGCCACATCAAATTCCCACAAATCGCGCACAAACGAGCATGAAAATATGCTGCATTGCGCACCTTGATGGAAAATACCGTGCAATCTAAAAAATTTGCACCTATTTGGTTTTGCAAAGCTGTTTCCGTGACATTTCTTTAGTGATCGGTTTTGCTGTTTTGAAACATTTTACAGTACAAATCAGGCAGAACATGGATGACAAACGGGTTTATCAAATATATAATGGGAATGTCATATCGCGCAGATGCGGTATGAATGAAGAAAGGAGACCCTTATGTACAGCCGCAAATTCATCGCCCTTGTGCTGGCGTTTGCGCTGCTGGCCTTCCCCGTCCTTTCCTTGGGGGAAGCTGCGCCTAAATCCTTTTTGGATCAGGCGTTTGAGGCTGGACGCAGCGTAAAAACCACCGTGACCTTCACCCCTGGCGACATGCTGACCCAGGATCCCACCTTGTCCATCGCCGCCGACCTGCTCAAAGTCCTGAAGGTGGAAGCCTCCAAGCAAAAGCAGGGTGATACCGCGCTGGAAAAGGTCGAACTGTTCCTGCAGGACAAATCCTCCCTGGATTTTTCGCTCCTGAAGGAATCCGATCAGTTCCACATCCTGAGCAACCTCCTGGGCGGGCAGGTGCTCTCCTTCACGCCGGAAGAGTTCGTAGCGCTGTATACGAACATGCTGGAGAGCGTGTCCAAAGATGTCCCCGGCTTTGACGCCAAGATGCTGGAGTCGATGAAGGCCTCCATCGCCGCCTCCATGTCCAGCTCGATGCAAGCCTCCAAGGAGGCCCCCAAGGACCTGAAGGACATCGCCGGGTATATGGAGCTTGATCCCGACAGCCTTCAAAAGGATCTTGTGGATCCCATCATCGCCTGGTATGCAGACATCACGTCCAAGCCGGAAGTCACCCAGGGCACCTTTGAAGGTGAAAAGCACGACCCCGCCGTCACGCAGAAGGTGTACACCATTTCTGCGGAGCAGGTGAAGGCCGCGATTGCGATCTTCTCTAACTGGGCGACCCGTGACCAGAACCTCGATTGGTTCATGAAGAAGGCCGCTTCCTCAGGGTCTCAGCCGCTCCCGACCAAGGAAGAGATGCGCGCGGAGCTTGCGGCCCTGCCCGAGGAATTTGCAAAGGGAGCCGCATCCGCGTCCGAATCAATCACCATCACAGAGCTTTTGGACGCTCAAGGCGCCACCAAAGCCTTTGAGGTAAAGACCGTGGTCGCCGACGAAGCCTCCACACCCACGACCCCCATCCTGGCCGGAAAGTATGTAAAGACCGAGGCGGATGGCGTGACCACGCTGTACAGCCTGGATTTCGGCGCGGAGGGGGATACCGTAGCCCTTTCCCTCACAAGCAAGGAGACCCCCGATGCCACCGAGGGCGATGCCACTGTTACCACCACTTCGTGGCAGCTTGCGGGCAGCGTCAAAGAATCCGGCACGGAAACGATGAACTTTGCCCTGGGCTTTGACAGCAAGAAGGCGAAGGCCGCCGAGTCCACCCAGGATGACTGGAAGCTGGACATCACCGTTAACACCGCCGGCATGCCTTTGAGCGCAAGCTTTGCGGGTTCCGAAAAGTCCGTGCTAAGCGGTGTGGATGCCAAGGCTGACGGCAAGGTAGACATAAGCGTCCTTGGCGCGCCCGCCCTGACCATCAACTACACCACCGCCTCCGGCGATACCGCTGCCCTGCCTACCGTTCCCGCTGACAGCGTGCGCCTGGGCAAGATGACCCAAGAAGAATTGGACGCTTGGGGACAGGAAGCTTCTACGGTTGTCATGGGCCAGTTGATGGGCCTGATGTCCAACCTGCCGCCTTCCATCCTGGCACTGTTTAGCGGCAACCAATAAGGATAGGTCTCCCTTTCAAAGCACAGCGCTCCTTCCCGGGCCAACACCCCGGGGAGGGGCGTTTTTTTCACGGTGGACGGATACCGGCGGCCCATACAGCATATACATAGGCACTGACTGCGTGTTGTGCGCGACAGGCACAAGAAAGGAGTACCCTATGAAAACCCGCAAACTTACAGCGCTCATATTGGCGCTGGCGCTCCTCGCCTTCCCCGTTTTTTCCATGGCTGAGGCCGCGCCTTCCTCCTTCCTTGCAAAGGCATATGAGGCCGGGCGCAATGTAAAAACAACGATCACATTCCTCCCCGGGAATGAGATGACCCGCAATCCTTCTTTAAGGCTGTTCGCCGATCTTTTTAACGTCCTGCGGATGGAAACAACCACGCAAAAGCAGGGCGATACTGCGTTTGAAAAGTTTGAGCTGTTCCTTCAGGACAAATCTTCCCTTTCCCTCACCGCCCTGGCGGACGATAATGAATTCCACATCATGAGCAATTTCCTGGGGGATCAGGTCTTATCCTTTACGCCGGAAGAATACATGACCATGTATTTCAACATGATGGAGGCGGATCTGAAAGACTCGGGCGCCCCCGAGGAAGAGATCGCCTTTATGAAGGCATATCAGAGAGTGTATATATCCTTGCTGAAAGGGGAATTCCCCGATCTTTCAAAATTCGATGCCAAAAGCCTGCAAAAGGACCTGATATTGCCCATTAACGCATGGATCAGCGGGCTTCTTGCCTCTCCCAAAACCACCACAGGCGTTTTTGAGAGCGATAAGCACGATACCGCCACCACCAAGGCTGCATATTCCCTCTCCGCGGACAAGATCGGCGATTTCCTGGACATCATCACCACCTGGGCAGTCAAGGATGAAAATCTTGATCAGCTCCTTAACATAACTTCCACCATGTTCCCCGAGTACGGCGACCTTAATCCCTACAAGGAAGATGTTAAAAAGGCCTATCAAGAGATACCGGGATCGTTCCGCAAAGAAATCGCCCCCGCCTTTGTACAGCCCATTACCCTTACCGTCTTCCTGGATGAGGGTGGCCTTTTGAAAGCCGCGGAGCTTAATGCCCGGTTTGCGGGCAGCGAGCCCGAGGATCCGGATGTGCTCATTACAGCCGGGCAATACACAAAAACAGAGGCGGATGGCGTAACTGATCTGTACAGCCTGGACATCGCCCCCAGCAAAGCGGGGATCGCCAGCCCCACGGCCAAGTATGGTTTTGATCTGCCGGGGGCGGACAGCGTTTCCCTCTCCTTCTCCCACAAGGCCGCCGCGCCCCAGACAAAGGGGGAGGATACCGTTGCCGCCAAGAAGTGGCGGTTCCTAACGATCATTAAAGGCTCGGGCGTGGAACTGTTTGTCTTAAGGCTCAATTATGAAGGCCAAACCGTTTCTTCCGCGAAGGCCATCCAGAAGGATTGGACGCTGAACGTTTACGTAAGCCCCCAGGGCCGCGCCACAGGCGCAAGCCTCTCCGGCTCCGAAAAAAGCGTCCTGGAAGGGAAAGATACAAAAGCCGAGGGGAAAGTGGACGTATATTACATGGGTGCAAAGCCCGCGCTCACCATCGCCTATACTACCCAGACCGGGGAGCCGGAAGACCTGCCCGTGATCCCCAAGGACAGCGTGCGCCTTGGCAAAATGACTTTGGAAGAGCTGGAGGCTTGGGGGCAGGAAGCCGCCCCGGTGGTCATGGGGCAAATAATGGGCCTGATATCCAACCTACCGCCTTCCATCCTGAAAGTGATCTACGGCAACCCAACTGAGGAATAACCGCATGTCTTCCGGCTTTCCGGACAGCAACACAAAAATCTCTCCCCTCTTCCCGGCTCTCTCCTTGAGTAAACGGTGATTTAGGGATTCGTTGGGTTGCACAGCCAAGGCGCGTTCTGGATTGCTTCGGTCGCTGGCTCCCCCGCAATGACGCGAAAGCCCGGCGTTCGTCATTGCGAGCCGTGCGAAGCAATCCAGAACCTGCGTATGCATTCTCTTGAGTAAACAATGATTTTACTTTGCGGTCATGCTGTATTTAGGTTTTTGATTTTCAGTTGTGTGGAATCAGCCAACCAAAAGCCTTCCCTGCTTTAGCGGGGAAGGTGGCGCGCCAGCGCCGGATGAGGTGTAGGGCGTTGTGAGCGCCCGTTCCATTCCCCTTAAGAGGAGGGGGGGCGCGCAGCGCCGGGGTGGTTGATTGTAGGGCGCGACGCCCTGGGGCGCCGCTTTCGGGCCAACGATAGCCCTTCGCACTGAACTGCGCTCCGCTTGTCCAGCGTTCCGCCTGCTCTGGTTGCGCCTTCGCAGGCTTCAGGCTCGCTGCGCTCGCCCTTCGGGTTAACTCCCCCTGCACTCCCCATATCCCCCTTAAAGCGCCCAGGGCCTGCGGGCCCTGGGCCCAGAGAGGATGCTCCTCCGAAAGGCTCCTCCGCTTGCGGGAGCTGTCGAGCGATGTGAGACTAAGGGAGTGGGCAATTATCCCGCGCATTGCTTAATATAAAAAAGAGCAGGCGGGAGCCCAGGCCTCCGTCTGCGCCGTTCCATAAATATTTACCCCTTCCCGGATTTTCTCCGGAAAGGGGCTTTTTTTCACGCAAAATCTTCCGATATATTTAGTGCTATTTATTCTCCGTGCGGCTGCCCTGCCTGCGCCAGTCCTCCCGGAGGATGGCGTACAGCTCCACGTCCACATACTTTGTTTTGTTGAACAGGCGGCTGCGCAGCGTTCCTTCCCTTTGCATGCCCACCTTCACCATCACCCGGCCGCTGGCAGGATTATCTGACTCGTGCTGGGCCTCAATCCGATTCAGGTTCAGCGTCTCAAAGCCAAAGCGTAAAATCGCGGCCAGCGCCTCGGTCATGTACCCTTGGTTCCAATAGGTCCTGGAAAGGCTGTAGCCCACCTCGGCCGAGCGGTTTTCCCCACTGACCCACATAAAGCCGATGGTGCCGATCACCTTGCCCGTGCCTTTCAGCTGAATGCAAAAGCTGCTGGGCATGCCGGCGCGGTATTGGCGCAGCACGTAGCGTATATACGCGCGCGTTTGATGGATGTTTTGGTGGGCGTCCCACAGCACGTGCCGTGCCACCTGCGGATCGCAGGAATATTCGAAGATGTCCCGTGCGTCGCCCATGCGCATGCTGCGCAAGGTAAGCCGGGGCGTGGTCAGCTCCGGCAAGCGGGTAAACACATTTTCAAAAAATTGCATATTATCTTTGCCTTCACGCCTTATAAGGCCATAGAAGGCGCTCCCCCATCCGGTATCATAAAGAGCGGAATCTGAGGCCCGTCAAAAAAGACAGGCGGCCGGTAGTAGGTGGTAGCTCCCAGGACAAGCAGCGCAAGGCCCACCAGCAGCAAAACGATTAGCGCCGCCATCCAAAGCGAAAACCCGTGCCTTCTGTTCATGTGAGGACCTCCTATGGTACGAACAACCCAAGCTTTCCCGCTTTTTAGCCTGGAAATTCCTGTGGTTATGGGATGCATATTCCGTTTCAATTCGTTATGTGTATGACGGTCCGCCTGGATTTTTAAGACGATTCCAAGCCATCAAAAGACCTAGGGCCGTCTTGGCATCCCGGAGCTCGCCTTCCATCACCTGGCTGACCGCTTCTAAAAGGGGAAGGCGCTTGACAAACAGGAATTCATCCGGGTCGGCATGGGCCTCATGCTGGTGAAGGCCCGTGGCCAGGTAGAGCGCAATGCGTTCCGTGCAAAACCCAGGCGTCGTGTCTACCCGGGTCAGAAGCTCCCAATGCTCCGCACGAAGTCCCGTTTCTTCCTCAAGCTCCCGCACGGCACATTCGTAAGGATCTTCCCCCGCAAAATTCAGCTTTCCTGCGGGAATCTCCCAGGTCATGCGGTCGATGGCCACCCGGTGCTGGCGAACCAGCGTTACATAACCTTCATCATCCACGGGGACGATGGCCGCGGCGCCCAAATGCTTGACTACCTCACGGAGCGCCTGCCGTCCGTTGGGCAACATCACCTGCCAGTGTTCCACGCTGATGATCTTGCCCTCAAACATGGTCTCCTTATGAAGAGGGGTCTCCCGTAACCCTTCGTCCCCCATATGAGCCGCCTCCCTTGAAACCTTCGCAAACTGCCGCGTTGGTACCGTTTATTCGCCAAGGGCGGGCCGCTCTCCTGCCAAAGGCATGGGCCTTTGTATTTTCCATCATCCCCTGAATTGACAACCTAGGTCAAGCATACTACAATCATATGCAAGGCCCACCAATTTGAGGAGGGAATCCACCCATGAAAAAAACCGCGAAATCCAACTTTGCCCGCCGCATGCTATCCATTGTGATGGTCTTGCTCATGGCATGCCCATGGGTGGCTGCAACACCCGCTTTGGCGGCTGCCGACTGGAGCAATCTGTCCATCGCAGTCTCCTGGCAAAACGGCGAGAATACCCAGACCGCCTATGCCTCCCCGGTGCAAGGGGCGGATAACGGCGTTTTCTGGGTCCAGGTGGACAGCAGTGCGCCGTTTGATAACCTGACGCTTTCCATTAGCGAGCCCAGCCACCCTGATTACAGGTATGATGCTGGCAGCGGCGTTGACAATTTGGTTTTGACCAATGTCAAAAATGCCAGCGGCCTGAATCAGACAGACGGGGTTTATATCACCGCGTTTAACGGCGATAGTAACCAGGTAACTCCTGGCATTATCCTGTACATTTCCACCAGTATCGCGCCGGCGGTCCAAGCCGCTGAGGCTGATATCAAAATATTGTACAAGGACACCAACGATAAGAAGCTGGGCGAGAGCTCCTTCCACGCCGTGGAGGGCCAGCCCAACGTCATTACGCCTGACCAGGAGTTTGAAGGCTATACGCTTACCGGCGACACCGAGTATACTATCACCTTCAAAAACGGACAGCCCAACATGTCCTCCGTCACCTTCCTGTATGAGCCCCCCGCCGCGGCCGAGGCCGACATTCAGGTGCTGTACAAAGACACCAACAACAAGAAGCTGGGCGAAAGCTCCTTCCACGCCGTGGAAGGCCAGCCCAACGTCATTACGCCTGACAAGGAGTTTGAAGGCTATACGCTTACCGGCGACACCGAGTATACCATCACCTTCAAAAACGGCCAGCCCAACATGACTTCTGTCACCTTCCTGTATGAGCCGCCTGCCGCGCCTGCCGAGGCCGATATTCAGGTGCTCTATATGGATACCAATAACAAACAACTGGGCGAAGGTTCTTTCCACGCCGTGGAAGGCCAGCCCAACGTTATTACGCCTGGCAAGGAGTTTGAAGGCTATACCCTCACCGGCGATACCGAGTATACCATCACCTTCGCCCAAGGCCAGCCCAATATGACCTCCGTTATCTTCCTGTATGAGCCGCCTGCCAAGGCAGAGGCCGATATCCAGGTGCTGTACAAGGACACCAACAACAAGAAGCTGGGCGAGGGTTCCTTCCACGCCGTGGAGGGCCAGCCCAACGTTATTACGCCTGACAAGGAGTTTGAGGGCTATACCCTTACCGGCGATACCGAGTATACCATCACCTTCTCCAAAGGCCAGCCCAACATGACCTCCGTCACTTTCCTGTATGAGCCGCCTGCCGCGCCCGCCCAGGCCGATATCCAGGTGCTGTACAAGGACACTGACAATAATAAAATGGGCGAGAGCTCCTTCCACGCCGTGGAGGGACAAC
Organism: Bacillota bacterium; assembly: GCA_023391725.1. Lineage (GTDB taxonomy): Bacteria > Bacillota > Clostridia > Christensenellales > Aristaeellaceae > JAEWAH01. The sequence goes on from JAEWAH010000194.1 coordinate 9,054, forward strand.
CCAACGTTATTACGCCTGACCAGGAGTTTAAAGGCTATACCCTTACCGGCGATGCCCAGTATACCATCACCTTCAAAGACGGCCAGCCTAATACAAGTTCTGTCACCTTCTATTATAAGGCCGATAAGGTCGAGCCCGCCAAGGCCAATATCGCCGTTACCTACCAGGTTACTGGCGGCGGAAAAGTACTGGGCACCGATACCTTCCCCGCTGTGGAAGGCGAGGCCAACCATATCAGCCCCAAGGACTTCAAGGATTATACCCTCGTAGGCCCCGCGGGGTTCGA
>JAEWAH010000210.1 GCA_023391725.1 Bacillota bacterium
GGGGAGTGCAGGGGGTGAGTGAGCTGAGCGCCGCCTGTGGCGGATAAAGCGAAGTGAACGAATCAACCGAAACGAGCAATGCGAGCGTTAGCGATGCAGTGCGACGATTGAGGTTGCGGATAGCTAAGGGGGGAAATCGAAATCCACCCTGCTCCCTCCTGCCTTGTCGCACCGTCCGTCGCTGCGCTAGGCCGGTGTTTCGCAGTTCCGCTGCGCTCCACTGCTTCAGGCTCGCTGTGCTCGCCCTCCTGCGTCCTCGTTATCCCTCAGCGGCGCGCCGAGGGCGTCGCGCCCTACGCTGGGGCGATGTGAGCATCGCCCTCTACACACCTCATCCAGCATGAACCGCATCGCTAAATCATCGTTTATCTAAAGATGACAGAGGAAGGCTGCCCAAGCCAGAGCGCAAGCCCCGCCATACGAACGGAGCCCATTTTGCAAACTTCATGAAATTATCATTTTTTTGAGAGGTAGTCCAGATATTCCTCCAGGCACCAGGCATGGTCACGTATGATGGTGCTGTGGGGGAGGCCCACATAGCGGATGTGCCAGGGCTCGGCCAGGAAGCCGGTGATCTTCTGCTTGTCTTCCTCATAGCGGATGATAAAGCCGTATTCCCAGCAATGGGCGCTGAGCCATAGGGCCTGAGGCGTTCCCTTGAAGGTGGTGCCGGGAGTAGTGATATCAAAGGCTAGGCCGGTATGATGCTCGCTGGCGCCGGGATCGGCCACGGTCAAACTTGTGACAGAGATGGCGTCACTGCGCTTCTTGCCATCGGCGACGTATGCGGCGACCTGCCGATCAAACAAATCTTGCTGGTAGGCCACGGAGCGGTATCCTGCGCTGACCTGCCAGCTTTTTACTCCGTCCGCCTGGGCGGCCTGAAGCATCACGATCAGCGCGTCCACGGCCTCTTTTTCGCCCTGGATCTCGCTGCCCTTGATGGTGACCAGGTCGCTGGGACACTCGTTGCGCAGGTAGACCAGGTTGCGGGTCTTGTAGTTTTCCGGGATCAGGTGGTCCCTGTTTACCAGGATGGGCGTCCCGGCGGCGATGGAGGAGCTGGGGTCGGGGGTAGGCGTAACGACGATGTGCTGGGCTTGGGAAGAATAGATCAATTCTTTAGTGGCCGGGCCCACGATGCCGTCGGCTTGAAGGCAGTGCTGAGTCTGGAACAGGATCACAGCGGCACGGGTGCCGTTGCCAAACTGCCCGTCCACTTCGCCTTCATAAAAGCCCAGCTCCTTCAGGCGGTTTTGCAGCTTTTCCACTTCGGTGCCCTGGGCGCCGTTGCGCAGGAGCGGCTCCGTAGGTGTGGGGGTGGGCTGGCTGGGGTCCAGGGTCACAAGCGCGATGATCCCGGCGGAAGGGGCCGGGGTAGGGGTGGAGCGCATGTCCTGGGCGGTGCGCAGGGAGAGTTCCAGCACGTTGGCGCTCAAAATGCCGATGGCCACCAGCAGTATGCCTGCAAGGGCAAAGCCTATGAGTTTTGGTGCGTTCCGCCAATTTCTCCTGCCTGCGCTGCGCATGCTGCCTCCTAGCTAAGTCAATAGGAATAGTATACCCTGTACCATATTAAAATGCAACCGCGGGGCGGCCCCAGAGCGCCCTCGCGGTTGCAAGCATATGTAAAAGATTATGGGTTTCGCTCCTGCGGGAGCGACCAGGGCGATCCTAACGCCCTGGACCTTCGGGCGCATGCTCTTTTTGTTGTATTCTGAAGAGGCAGTAGAGGTTTCGCTCATGCGGAGCGGCCAGGGCGATCCTAACGCCCTGGACCTTTGGGCCAATGTTCTTGTTGCTGTATTCTGTAGAAGCAGGAGAGATTTCGCTCCTGCGGGAGCGCCCAGGGCTTTCCGATCGCCCTGGACCTTCGGATGCCCTTCTCATACAGAAATGGTTTATTGGGTGGCGGCATCACATGCCTATATATGTCCCCAGATAGGGAATCTCAAGGGACTTGTCCCTTGGGCGGGGGTATTGGGCCAACACCCCCATCGTATCCCTTACACCGCGCCCTGGGCGAACATGGCGTCGGCAACTTTGAGGAAAGCGGCGATATTGGCGCCGGCCACGTAATCGCCGGGCACACCATAGTTTTCGGCGGCCTGGGCGGCCTTTTGGAAGATATTCTTCATGATATCCTGAAGCTTTTCATCCACCTCCTGGAAGGTCCAGGAAAGGCGCTGGCTGTTTTGGGTCATTTCCAGGGCGCTCACCGCAACGCCACCGGCGTTGGCCGCCTTGCCGGGGGCAAAGAGGACGCCGTTTTTCTGGAAGATATCAGTGGCCTCCAAGGTGGAGGGCATGTTGGCGCCTTCGGCCACTGCGATGACGCCATTTTTAACAAGTGCCCGGGCACCTTCGGCATCCAATTCGTTCTGGGTGGCGCAGGGCAGGGCGATCTCACAGGGCACCGTCCAAATGCCCTTAAAGCCCGGAGCAAATACGGCATGGGGAACTTGCGCGGCATATTCCTGGATGCGCCCGCGGCGGCCTTCCTTGATCTCCTTCACCAGCGCAAGATCGATGCCCTTTTCATCCACAATATAGCCTTCCGAATCGCTCATAGCCAACACCAGGCCGCCCATTTGGGTGATCTTCTGGGCAGTGTAGATGGCCACGTTGCCGGAACCGGAGATTACTACGCGCTTGCCTTCTATCGAATGGCCGTGATGGCGCATCATCGCTTCAACGAGGTAGCATAGCCCGTAGCCCGTGGCCTCGGTGCGCGCCAGGCTCCCGCCGTAGGTGAGGCCCTTGCCGGTGAGCACGCCTTCGTAGAGCCCGGTGAGACGCTTGTACTGGCCGAACAGGAAGCCGATCTCCCGGCCGCCCACGCCGATATCCCCGGCGGGCACGTCCACGTTCTGGCCGATGTGGCGGTAAAGCTCCGTCATGAAGCTTTGGCAGAAGCGCATGACTTCATTGTCGCTCTTGCCCTTGGGGTCAAAGTCGCTGCCGCCTTTGCCGCCGCCAATGGGCAGGCCGGTGAGGCTGTTTTTTAATGTCTGTTCGAAGCCTAAAAATTTCATAATCGAAAGGTTCACGCTGGGATGCAGCCGCAGACCACCCTTGATGGGGCCGATGGCGCTGTTGTACTGCACCCGGTAGCCCCGGTTCACCCGCACCTGGCCGCCATCATCCACCCAGGGGACGCGGAACAGGATAGCCCGCTCCGGCTCCACCAGCCTTTCCAATAGCCCCGCCCGCTCATATTCAGGGTGGCGCTGGATCACCGGGTCTAGGGTGGTCAGGATCTCTTGGGCGGCCTGGAGAAATTCCGTCTCATGGGCGTTGCGGGTTTGAAGCTCCGTAAATACTCTCAGGGCATAGCCGGACATAAAAAAATGCTCCTTTCATTTGCAAGGGCGCACGGCATAGGGCTGCCGCGTTCTTGAAGCAGCCACATGATTTCATTATTACCTTTGATATTGTACAAGATGAGCCCATTTCTGACAATACAAGATAGGTTTTTGTATTGTTCTTTTTTTGCTATTTCTCATGGCATTTTAAACGAAAATTTGCATGTAAAATATCTCCAACATTCATTTCCTCGGGTAAAGCTTTTGCGGGAGGGGCCTTTTTTCAAAAGGACTTCTCCCGCTAATACATCCCTCCCCTCTCTTGCGCTCGTCCCGGCCGCAAGGGTATAATGGAGGAAACCGGACATGCAGGAGGGCGCATGAGAGAGATCTTTGTGGGCATGGCAGGCGGCGCGGAGGTATGCAAGAGGGCCGTATTGGATGCGGTCGAAAAGGCACTGCATCCCGGGCTGCTTTCCTTTGGCATCTGCTCAGAGGCAGATGACGAGCTTGAGGCGCTTACCGATGCTGTCCGGCCCGCCAAGGTGACGGTATTGCCCGTGCCCAGGGAAGAGCTTGTACTAGTGGAAGCCTGGCAGGCGGTATACGGGCTGTATGCCGGGCAGTGCTATGCCCTTCAGATCACGCCTGATGCTGTTTTTCGTGAAGGCTGGGATAAGCGGCTTCAGGATGCTCTCCATATGACGGATTGGGAAAAGCCGCTGCTTACCTGCGTGCTTACAGAAGACGGAACGCCCAGA
>JAEWAH010000233.1 GCA_023391725.1 Bacillota bacterium
GAAGGATTGGATGACAAAATCAGCACCCCAGTTCCCTGCTTTAGATACTGACCGATCAATTCTTGTGTTACTTGGCCCAAGTGCGGATCCGTCACCGACAAAGGCTTCAAAACAATCAACAGTTTTGGATGGCACAAAAGCCACTTCATATACACTAGCCGCTGCAATTCCTCGCTGCCCAAAGAGCGGATATCCTGGCAATGGACTACCGCCTCCGGCAGCAGTTTCAAATATTGTTGATAAAGGCTCCGACGGTACTTCCTGCGGCTGAAAAAAAACTTCACCCGGCCCGCCATGCCCATGTACAGGTTTTCTAGCGCGCTCAAATGGGGAAAGAGCATGGTCTCCGTGGGGTTTTCACAGATCATGCACACCCCCTGGGATAGTGCGTGGCAAAAGTTTCTGGGCCGATAAGGCTTGCCTTCCAGCATCAACGTGCCCTCAAAAGCCGTTTCCCCGGTGAGCGCCTTTAAAAGCGCCTGGTTGGTGCTGTCGTCCATATCCAAGAGGCTGACGGATTCCCCCCTGCGCAAGGTGAAGGAAATATCCCGCAGCTCGGGAGTATTCACGCTTCGCATCTCCAGCGCTTTGGACCCAAAAAGTGCTTCCCCGCCCTGAGCGGGCTGGTCGTGGCTGCCCAGCGCCACAGCCTCTATCGTCTTTTCGTCGTACTGCTCCTTTTCAAAAGCACGCACCATCCGGCCGCTGTCCATGACCGCCATGCGGTCGGTGTACTTGAGCAGCACGTCCAGGTATGTATCCACCAGCAGAAAGGCGATGCCATCCAGCTTTAAGGCGCTCACCGTCTCAAACACCGCGGCGATGTCCACCGCGCTCAAAAACCGGGATAGATCCTTCAGGATGATGATCCGGGCTCCCGTAGCGCTGGCCTTGATGAGTTCCACCTGGATGCGCTGGGCAATACTGAGGGTCTTTGCCGCCATTTTGGGATCGGCGTCCACGGAAAATGGGCTAAGGAGGATGCGCGCCTGCTTTTCCAGCGTGCGGCTGCGGACGTACAACTTTTTAAAGCGGCTGCGTAGAACAAAAATATTTTCCGCAATGCTCATGTTCTGGATCAGGAAGCTCTTCCCGCCGATGAGCGCCACCCTCCGGCGGCTCAAAACCGAATACTCTTCCGGGTCCATCTGCCGGTCCTGGTAGTAAATGCGCCCCACATCCACCTCCCGGCTGCCGCAGAGCACATCCACCACCAGGGAACGCCTGTAGGCGTTGTTGATGATCAGCCCCAAAGTCTCCCCCGTGAACAGGTACATGCGGAAACCATCCAGCAACTGCACCCCATGGCTGGCGGCAAAGATACCCTCCATTCTAAGTATTTCAGTCCTCATGGCAAGGCCTGCTCCTCCCCGGTATGACGCAGGGGCAGGGTAATCTCCACATCGGTGCCCACATTGGGCTCGGAATAGATGTTCAATCCGTATTGCTCTCCAAACAACAGCCGCAGGCGATTGTTTACGTTCACCAGCGCTATGCCGCCTTCTTTTTCACCGGAGTTGTCGATATAGTCGAACCTGGTTTGATTCAACCGCTCCGTAAGCTTTGTCAAAGAATCCCGGTCCATGCCCACGCCGTCGTCTGTCACGTGCAAAATAAGCCTGGATTGGGTCGTCTCTGCCGTAAGGCGGATGGTACCCGGGCCCACCTTAGCTTCCAGGCCGTGGATCACCGCGTTTTCCACAATGGGCTGCAGCGTGAGTTTGGGGATGCGCAGGTACAAAAGATCTTGATTTTCCCGGTCGTAGGATAAGGTCATCTGCATCCTGTCCCCATAGCGGTATCGCTGGATGCGGAAGTAGTTTTTGACGTTGCTCAATTCCTCCTCCACCGTCACCAGCCGGTTCATCTTGCTGATGGTATAGCGGAAGTAGGTGGCCAGCGCCTCGGCGATCTCTGCCAGATTTACCATGCCGCTTTGCAGCGCGTCGCCCCGGATGGCCTCCAGGGTATTGTATAAAAAGTGAGGGTTGATTTGATTTTGCAGCGCGAGGTATTCCGCCTGCTTCATGGAATCCCGAAGCACGGCTTGCCGGTCCAGCAGTTCGTCGACTCTTTTAAGGGCTTGGTCGAAATCCCTTGTCAGGGCAAATTTCAGATGAAAAAGCTCCTCCACCGTATACCCAGCAGCAAACCGGCGAAAGACGGTGGAGACCCGGATATAGGGCAGCAAAATATGCTTGAAGCTGAGCGTCAGCAAAAACGCCAGTGCCGCACCTGGCACGATGGCCAGAAGGATCAGGGGATGAAAAAGCGTCCCATGGATTTGGGCAATGAGAACGATGAGGATCGCCAAAGCGAAAAGGGCGATCCCGCATACGCTCACAAAGGCGTATACACCCCGCCTGGCAAGGGACCATGGTCCTCTCATGATGCCTCCCGAATGCTCAATAGTATAGTTTCCTGTATTCCTGCGGGGTCAGCCCCGTGGCCTTTTTAAATAATTTTACAAAATATTTGCTGTCCTGATAACCTACCTGCTCCGCCACATCCGAGATACGCAGGCCGGCGTCGGATAAAAGTTCCCTGGCTTCCTTCATGCGCAAGGCGCTTAAGTACTCCAGAAAATTTTCGCCCGTCACTTTTTTGAACACAGTGGAAAAATAAGCGGGATGGAACCCGGCCACCGCCGCCACATCCTCCAGGGTGATGTTTTTTCGGTAGTTCTCCTGCATGTACTTTTTCGCCAAGCGGATGGGCCGCATCTCCATCTCGTCCCGCTCGCGGTTGATACCGGCCAGATGGCCGCACAAGAGCATAGTGAATGCCTGCTCCACCTGGGCAAGGGAGGTGGAGGCATTCCATATCCCTTGGAAATCTGCCAGGAATTTTTCCAGCATGTCTTCGGCCCGAACGTGGCTTTGCAGCCCCAGAAAGTGCAGATAAATGAGCTCTTTCATGGCGTCCCGGATGGAAAGGATGGCCCTTGATGTTGTTCTAAACGAGAGGAACGCTTTTTCCAGCTGAGCGCGGTAGCCGCCCTCATCCAGGATTTCCAGGGCGGCAAGCAATTGTTTGCGCGTCTCCCCATCCACAAGCGCTTCCCGAGTTTCAATCCCGGGTGTTTGAGGCGTGTAGGCCAATAGCTGGCCCGTGCCAAGAAGGAGCCGCCCGCATAGCGCCTGGTAAGCCTGCTTCATAGCCGCCGGGATATCCGAAAGGGGATGATTGGCCCGGCTCATGCCAACTGTCACCTCCAGAGAGGGGAACAGTGCCCGAAGGAGAAGGACGTCTTCCATCAGCCCCTTGAAGGCCTCCTGCACTTCCTTAGTATCCTTGGCGCCCGGATGGAAGGCGCACAGCACCCCTTCAGGTGCGTCGCTTACAAGCAGCGCGGGGAAAGCGGGCTGCAAATGCTGGCGGGCAAGGGCCAGGGTCTTCTCCGTTACCAGGCTGTGCAGCCTGTCCCCCGGGGGCACGCCGGTAAGGTCCGGCTTTACGATGGCGCAAGAGTAGCCCTCCCGCGGCCCGACCAGCGGTGGCGGGAGAGCCTTGGCTATAAAAGCCAGCGCCTTTTCATCCATAGGCCCGCCGGACAGCAGCCGGCGAAGAAAGTCTTCCTGCATCCGCTGGGTAAAATCGATGGCTTGCTGCTTTAATGCCGCCGTCTCCTGCTGTTCCTGAGCCGCCAATACCTGCCTTTTCACCAGCTTTTCCAGGGTGGAGATGAACTCCTGTTGGTTGACGGGCTTTAAAAGATAATCCTCCACCCCGTAGCGGATGGCGTTATGGGCATAGTCAAAATGGCGGTAGCCGCTGATGATGATGCATTGCAGCGAAGGCCTAATCTGCTTGGCCCGGCGAATCAGCTCGATACCGTCCACCCCCGGCATGCGGATGTCGGTGATGAGCATATCGGGCTGATGTTTTTCAATCAGCTCCAGCGCCGTCAAGCCATCATTGGCAATGCCGGCCACATAAAGCCCCAGGGACTCCCAATCCGCCAGCTTCACAATGAGCTGGCAGACCTTCATTTCATCGTCTGCGATAATGACATTATGCATATGTAACTCCATTTTTCGACAGCAATATCTGTTCCTATATTTTCGCCGCAAAGGCAGGAAATTCCTGCGTGATCGCACGGTTCCTCTCACCTTTGACCACATTCATAGAGGTATGGACTTCGCGCCTGTGGGCGCGACCAAAGGGCTTTCCGATCGCCCTTTGGA
>JAEWAH010000314.1 GCA_023391725.1 Bacillota bacterium
GTGTGCGCCCCTACTGTATATCATTGATTTTTGTTATCTATTTCGGCACATCTGCTCACCGAAGCGCGAGGCAATCAGCAAATGCGTGTGTAGGGGCGCACATTGTGCGCCCGCCCGCTTGCGCCAAATCAATCCCGGTGACAATTCATCATTTACACAAAGGGAGGGCATTTTCATGAAGCCGGAACGCATGATCCCCGAAGCGGAAGCAAGGGAACTCCTCAAAGCCTGTTCCTGGGGTACTTTGAGCATGGTCACCCCAGAAGGAATGCCCTACGGCGTGCCTATCAACTATCATTATGACGAGGCCGCCAATGCCCTGTACTTCCATTGTGCCTCCGAGGGCAAAAAATTGGACTGCCTGAAACAAAAGCCCGAAGTGAGCTTGGCCGTGGTCAAGGATCCCGTGATCATCCAGGAGCGTTTCACCACCCATTATGAAAGCGCCATCGTCACCGGATGGGCCGAGGTCTTAAGCGACCCCGACGAAAGGCGCTCCGCCCTTACCGCCTTCTGCATGGCCTTGGCCCCCAAGGGCGGATACCGCATGCAGGAAGTCATCGACAAGTTTTGGGAGTCCGTGACCATGGTCAAGATCACCATCGAGACCGTGGAAGGCAAACGGAACAGGGACGTGTAGCAGGGGATAAAGCAGCAGAATATGCGGGGAGGGTGGCTTTTGAAAAGCCACCCTCCCCGTTGCTATATCCAGAAACTTTCTGTGGATCAGAAGCTTACCAGCCGTTTCAGAATGGATCGCCGTCTGCCACTGTCCGCACCGTATCGCTCTTGATCGTGAAAAAGCCAAAGGTCGTGTTTGGAAACTGGGGAACGTACAAGCGGACCGCTTTCATGCCCACCTCATCCCCCACCAGTTCGGCATTGACGTCCAGCGGCAGATAGATAGACACGCCCGCTTCGGGAAACAGGTACTCACAAGTGTCGTAATCGGATTCCTCCAGCGGCGTGATCTGCATGGACCCGGCTGACGCGCTCAATAGCGGCAAGCAGCAGATGAGGGAAAGCAGGACGACCATCAGGGCTCGAAGCAGACGCGGACTTTTCAAATGAAGACACCTTCTTTCTTTTGCAATATAACGCTTGACAATGTAATATCTTTCCAGCATCTTTGATCCTACGGCATCGGGTAAGGCGGGTAGGATAACGTCAAAACTTTCTCTGCCGCCAACTCCAGCACCGATGGCTTGCTGGGCCTATAGGTAATGTGAAAGGACATCCCCCTCACGGCATAGGAAGTTATGTCATAGCACATGACCTCCACGTTGCCATGAATCGTTAGCGTGAAAACGTAATTGTGCTGGCTATAAGCCTCATACAAAACATTCTCGTCCAGCTTTCCGTCGATTACGGGATATCTATACTTCTTCATATCGCTGCTGCGGGCTGTCACCTTGTCCCCGGCACTAAGCTCACCGGTATCGGGGGCGCCAAACATCCTTTCAAGTTCCTCCTGCACGGCAATGAATACTTCGGCGCGCGCACGGAAGAATGCTCTTCTTTCACTGGGTTCCTCCGGGATAATTCCAGGTTCAACATCCAGGATAACGTTGATCTCCTCCAGCGATTCCCCTTCCGAAGAAAAATGAAACTCCGCATACGAAGGATACCCATGGAACAAAAAAGGATCCTCCATCCCGTTTCCCAGATACATGTACGCCTTTCTGATCTTTACATGATCACCTGTCCCCTCCGGAAAAAGCGTCTTTGCCTTCTCCGTTAGGATAGCCTTGCATTCCTCCATACTGATTCCGAAGGGAATATCAAGGAACGAGAACAGCTTGTCTTCCGCAGATGCACACGAAACGAAAAATATGATGCACAATGCCAATATTGCCGTGGTCAATCTCTTCATAAACAGATACGTCCTCCAGTTATTTGTGCCGTGACAGGGTGCTGAAATGATCATGCATTACATTTGCTCTTTCTTTTATAGTAAATCCCTTGGGGAATTCTGTCAACAGTTGCAGATGAAACACAAAAAATCCGCGCCGTTTGCGACGCGGATTTTTATGGCTGCATTCAAACAGAAAGCATTACCCCGCCTTGCTGTTGTCGTACGCCTTCATTCTTGTGAAGATCATCCTCCCGGCGCTCGTCTGCAGCACCGTCGTCACCACCACGTCGATGGTCTCCCCCACATGCCTGCGGGCATTGTCCACCACGATCATGGTGCCGTCGTCCAGGTATCCAACGCCCTGCCCGGGCTCCTTGCCTTCCCTGACGATTTGCACCGTCATCTCCTCGCCCGGGAGCACCACGGGCTTTACCGCATTGGCCAGCTCGTTGATGTTGAGCACCTTCACCCCCGTGACGCCGGCCACCTTGTTCAGGTTGTAGTCATTTGTCACCACAATGCCATTTAATTGCCTGGCAAGGCGCAGAAGCTTCACATCCACCTCGGCGATATCCTCATAGTCCGCTTCCTCAATGCGTACGGGGATCTTGAGCTCCGATTGTATGCGGTTCAAAACGTCCAGCCCCCTGCGGCCCCGGTTGCGGCGCAGCGCGTCGCTGGAATCGGCAATGTGCCTAAGCTCCGCCAGCACGAACTGGGGGATGATCAATTCCCCTTCCAGGAATCCCGTCTTGCAGATATCAAATACGCGCCCGTCGATGATCACCGATGTATCGAGTATCTTGGCCGTGCTCAAAGGGGCGACCGTTTTCAAGAATCCGAAGCGCCGCTCCTTGCTCTGGCTGGGAGCAGATGACTCCACCAGCGGAAGCGTCACTTCCTTGCCACGTCTGCGGCCTATGTTGAGTCCCGTATAGCCCAGCACCACATACACGATCCCGCTGAAGGCCATGGTAATGATGGAAGAACCAAGGAATTGCAGCATCTGTGTCACCAGCACGGCGACGACCAGGCCCAAGATCAGCCCCACAGTGCTGGTGAGCACCTGGTGCATGGGCATGTTATCCATCTGCTTTTCCATGGCGTTGCCGAGTTCGGTGAATTTCCTGATGATCAGGGGAGACAGGATGAAGAAGATCAATCCGCCTGCCAATGCGCAGGAGCCATAGACTAACAGCAGTGTTTCCCGGGGCCTTACAAGATCAGGATTGTTCAGCGCGCCGATTTGCAGCCCCAGCATCGCAAGGCCCGCGCCTATCCCGGCCCCAAGCAATGTAATCAGGCCCCGAAGTATCCGCTGTATCATTCTGGATTTCATAGCATGCCATCACTCTTTCCCATTATCAATGTAGGGGGGACCCCCTCGAAAAATAGCTTGTCCTGTTTCTGATAAAGTTATTCCCATTCATTGGGGTAAAAGTACCGCCAGCGCCTGGCTGAGGGTATCCCCGCCGTAGGCCTTCATGCCCTCGGGAACGCGGATGCGTTTGAGATTTTCCTTTGGAAGCACCGCCTTTACAAAGCCCAGGCGCATACATTCGGCCAACCGCCGCTCTGCCTGGGGAATGGCCCGCACCTCACCGGCCAAGCCTACTTCCCCCATTACCGCAAAATCCTGGGGCAAGGGCGCATTGGCAAGGGAAGAAGCCACCGCCGCGCAGACCGCCAGGTCCGCCGCAGGCTCGTTTAATTCGATGCCACCCGCCACATTGATGTACACATCCTGGTTGAAAAGCTTCTGCCCTGCACGCTTTTCCAATACTGCCAGCAACAGCGCGATGCGGCCCTGATCCATGCCGTTTACCGTCCGCCGGGGCATGCCGTAATACGTTTGGGCCGCCAATGCCTGGATATCCACCAGCATGGGCCGGGAGCCCTCCATCCCGCAGAATACTGCGGAACCGCTGGCGCCCTTGGCCCTTTGGGAAAGCAGCAGCTCGCTGGCGTTTTCCACTTCCCGCATGCCGTCCTCCACCATCTGGAAGACACCCAGCTCGTTCACCGAGCCGAACCTGTTTTTCACCGCTCGCAAAAGCCGGTACTCCTGCCTGCGGTCGCCCTCGAAGTACAGCACCACGTCCACCATGTGCTCCAGGATCCTGGGCCCTGCGATGGCGCCTTCCTTGGTCACGTGGCCCACCAGGAAAATAGCGGCGCCGCTTAATTTCGCCAAACGCATGTAAACTCCGGCGCTTTCCCGCACCTGGCTTACACTGCCGGGAGCGCCAGAAAGGTCCGGCCGGTACATGGTTTGTATGGAGTCCACCACCACATAGGCGGGCTGCAGCTCCTGAAACTTTTCCTCCACGGCGTCCATGGCGTTCTCCGCCAGGATGTATAAGTCCTTTGCCGTGATCGAAAGCCGCAGCGCACGAAGTTTCAGCTGCCTTGCGCTTTCCTCTCCGGTGATGTAGAGCACCCTCGCGCCCGCATTGGCAAGATGAGCGCTCACCTGCAGAAGCAGCGTGCTTTTGCCTATGCCCGGATCGCCGCCCACCAGCATCACTGAGCGTTCCACCACGCCGCCGCCTAGAACCCGGTCAAGTTCCCCCATGCCAGTGAGCGCGCGGCTTTGGGCTTCGTCGGAGATTCTGTCCAAGGGCATGGCCTCGCTGCCCATCCCGGGCCGCTGCTTCAGCGGTACATCCTTCGCCGCGGGTATGACCCGGGCTTCTTGAAGGGTATTCCAGGCGTTGCAGCCGGGGCATTTGCCCAGCCACCTTCCTGCTTCATACCCGCAGGCAGAGCAAATGAAAACGTT
>JAEWAH010000274.1 GCA_023391725.1 Bacillota bacterium
TCCCCCATTCGCACCCTGCCAGCACGTTGATGATCCTGGCCCGGTCATGGCTGCCCAGCAGGTTCATCAAGGAAAATAAAAATACCGCGGGATACACTTCCTGCTGATGGCGGATGAGCCGGACCAGCTTGGAAGCGGGGGATTGTCCGGTCAAAAAGGAGATGATTCCTTCCCGCAAAGGATAGTTCATGACGCTGTCAAGTGTGTCGCCCAGGCAGTAGCTTCGGGGCTTATCATAGGCAATCTTGTTGCTGGCGTCCTCCCATACTTCCCCCAGCACCACGGCGTCCTGGCGGGAAGCCTTAGCGGCGCGGCGCAATTCTCTTAGAAAATCCATGGGCAGTTCATCCGCCACGTCCAGCCGCCAGCCGGAAGCGCCGGTTTTCAGCCATCGGGGCACGATACCTTGCTCTCGCTCAAACAAAAAGGTCCGGTAGGAGGGCTCGTCCTTGCGTACCTCCGGCAGGGATGGAATCCCCCACCAGCTTTTACAGCGGGAAGGGTATTCCTCAAAGGTGAACCAGGAAAAGTAGGGGGAATCGGGGCTTTGAGACGCGCCCAGACTGTCGTATGTCCCATAGCGGTTGAAATATACGCTGTCCTCCCCAACGTGGCTGAACACTCCGTCCAAAATAATGTGGATGCTAAGACTTTCTGCTTTATGGCAAAGTTGCTTAAAGTCCTCCTCCGTGCCGAACATGGGGTCTATGCGGGTGTAATCTCCGGTATCGTATTTGTGATTGCTCCGGGCCTGAAAGATGGGATTCAGATAGAGGATGGTCACACCCAGGTCTTTCAAATAAGGCAGCTTTTCTGCGATACCATTGAGATTTCCCCCGAAAAAGTCCAGCGCCATGTTGTCGCCGCTTCGGGGATCCGGGCAGACTAACGGCGCTTCGTCCCATTTCTCGTGCAAATGGATTCCTTTGAGAGTGGGGAAAGCCGACGAGAGGGCATGAAAGAATCTATCTGGAAATATATGGTATATAGTGCCGTGATGCAAATAATCAGGCGTTCTAAAGGAAGGATCATATACCGTCACCTGAAAGCTTGCAGGATTAGCTTCATACACCGCTCCTTCTCCGCCCAGTTGATCATAAGCGTTGCCGTAGCGCAGGACACCGTTTTCGGTATGGATCAAAAAATCATACCACCATAGCATGGGGGTTAACGGCGCCGTTAGCTCCGCCGTGTAGATATCTTGTCCATCAAAGATCATGGAATGAAAAGATTCTTGCCCATCCCAGGTACGAACTTCAATAGACTTGGCAAAATCACATTGAAAACACAGGCGCAAGGATGCGCCGCAAGACAAAGCGCCTAAGGGAAAGCGGTAATAGGAATTGTGAGAATCATGCAGAAGCAAAGTGTGGCACCCCCTCCCTTGCTCTTATATTAGACTACTGGCCTGGCCGAAGAGGGCGATGCCCACATCGCCCCGTTTGCAGGGCTTTGACTCGGCGCGCCGTAACCCTCCGCATTTATTTTCCGGTAAAAAATCCGGCAGAAACATTCCCTTTTACCCCAGCATGGAGATTCCAAAGGGGCTGTGTCCCTTTGGCGGGATTCTCAAGGGCAGAGCCCTTGAGCGGATCCAGGTGCCAGATCCTCTGGTTATACTCGGCGATAGTGCGGTCGCTGGAAAAGATGCCGGAGGCGGCGGTATTGGCGATGGCCATGCGCTGCCATTTTTCTTTGTTACGGTAATCCTCGTCTATGCGAAGCTGGGCCATGGCATAGGAACCAAAATCCTTGAGGACGAGGTAGGGATCGGCGATGTAGCCGTACTCGCCTTGCAGCAGGCTATGGTACAGATCCTGAAGAGTGGCAAGGTTGCCCGGGAAAAGCGTCCCGTCGATCATTTGGTTCATGGCCTTGCGGATCTCCTGATTGCTTTCAATGATCTGCATGGGATTGTAGGCCCGCTCCTGGTTGAGGCTTTGCACCCGGTCGGCACGCATGCCGAAAATATAAATGTTCTCCATTCCGGCCGCCTGGGCGATCTCCACATTCGCGCCGTCCATGGTGCCCAGGGTGAGGGCGCCGTTCATCATAAACTTCATATTGCCGGTGCCGCTGGCCTCCTTGCCGGCGGTGGAGATCTGCTCGGATATTTCCGCGGCGGGGATCAATATCTCCGCGGTGGAAACGTCGTAGTTCTCCAGAAAGATCACTTGCAGCATCGTGGAGGCCCGGGGATGCTTAGCGATGAGCTGGCTTAATGCATTGATGAAGCGGATGATGAGCTTGGCCCGGCGGTAGCCGGGGCTGGCCTTGGCCCCAAAGAAGAAGGCCCGGGGCGCCATTTGATAGGAAGGATCATCCGCGATGCGGTTGTAGAGCACCAGGATGTGCAATGCGTTTAAGAGCTGGCGTTTGTATTCGTGCAGCCGCTTGGCCTGTACGTCAAAGAGGAAGGTGGGATCCACCTGGATGTTTTGACGTGAAAGGACCATCTGGGCAAGGCGCTGCTTGTTTTGCGCCTTGATCCGGGAAAACTCCTCCCGGAAGGAGGCATCCTCCCTAAAGGGAAGCAGCTCTTGCAGGCGTTCCGGTTCCTTGATGAACCCGTCGCCGATGGCGTCCATGATCAGGCGGGTAAGTTCAGGATTGCAGGCCATCAGCCACCGCCTATGGGTAATTCCGTTGGTGATGGCAATAAACTTTTCCGGCATAATGGAATAATAGTCGCGGAAAGTATCGGCCTTAAGGATCTCCCCATGCATCTGGCTCACGCCGTTCACCGAGAAGCTCATGGCCACGCAAAGGTTGGCCATGTGCACATGCCCGTAGGCCAGGATGGCCATAGCGCCGATGCGCTCCCACTGGCCGGGGAACTTTTCCCAAAGCTTTTCGCACAGGCGCCGGTTCAACTCCTGTAGGATCATATAAATGCGGGGCAGCTGACTTTTGACCATATCTTCTGGCCATTTTTCCAGCGCTTCGGCCATACCGGTATGGTTGGTGTAGGCTACGGACTTTTGCGTGATGTCCGCTGCCTCGTCCCAACCCAGGCCTTCCTCGTCCATGAGCAGGCGCATGAGCTCGGGGATCACTAACCCGGGGTGGGTATCGTTCACATGGAAGACTGCTTTCTCGGGAAGCAGCGAAAAATTCCTTCCATGAGTGCGCTTGAAATCCTTTAATGCATACTGCAGCGTGGCGCTGGTAAAAAAGTAGTGCTGTTTTAGCCTAAGCAGCTTTCCTTCATAATTGTTATCCTCGGGGTAAAGCACCTTGCTGATGACCTCGGCCAGCTCCACCTCTTGAGATGCCCTGATGTAATTCCCTTGGCCGAAGGAGGATAAATCGATGCCCTTGGGGGAGCGGGCGCGCCACGTGCGCAGCGTGTTCACCGTGGCGGTGTCGTAACCCACCGCGGGCATATCGTAAGGCAGCGCCTCCACGGTAAAGCAGTCCTTTTGATTGAACTTGCGCCGGCCGTTTTCCATCGTTTCTTCCAGATACCCGCCGTAGCGCACTTCGCATGCATCTTCCGGCACGGCCATCTCCCACACGTTCCCGTTTACAAGCCAATCGTCGGGCAGTTCCACCTGCTGGCCATCCACCATCTTCTGGCGGAACAAGCCATACTCGTAGCGAATGGTGCAGCCCATGGCCGGCAGGTCCAGGGAAGCCAGGCTATCCAGAAAGCAGGCGGCCAGGCGGCCCAGGCCCCCATTGCCAAGCCCAGGTTCCGGCTCCTCCGGAAGGACCTTGGCAAGGTCGACTCCCAGTTCGCAAAGGGCTTCTTTATAGGCCCCGACGCTGAGCAGGTTCAGCATATTGCTGTAGAGCGTGCGGCCCATCAGAAATTCCACTGAGAGGTAGTACAGGCGTTTTGCCTTGGACTGCTTGCGCTCTTCCCTTGCTATCATCCACTTTTGCATGATCTGGTCCCGCACGGTGGAAGCCAGGGCCTTGTATATTTGTTGGGGCGTCGCCTCCCCGATGGTGCGCCCGTGGTATCGCTGAAGATTCCCCACAATACTTTTTTTAATGGACTCTTTATCAAAAGAGGTAGTCGGCATAAAGCCACCCGCCTTTTTTCTACAAAATTCGTAAACCCGGTATCATTTTATCATACCCAATCCTTTGGCACAACAAACAAGCTTTGTTCCGTGTAACGCAGCACCGGGTCGGTTAAGTGAAATGTTCCACGTGAAACATAGCGGATCAGGGAAGCGGAGGAATGTTTCACGTGAAACAGTGTGCATGTCCCCTGTATTTACATCAAGAGGTGGTTACGGTACAATATGCCTGAAGGAAGGTGAGCGTTCCCATGCCAAACTGGACGGCAGCACAGCGCCAGGCCATCGAAGCCAGAAACAAGGAGCTCCTGGTGACCGCCGCCGCAGGATCCGGAAAGACAGCCGTGCTGGTGGAGCGCATCCTGACGCTTATTCGCAAGGATGGCCTGGATGTGGGCCGCATGCTTATTGTCACCTTTACCCGCGCCGCGGCGGCGGAAATGCGGGAGCGGATTTCAAAGGCGCTCCAGGAGGCTGCCGACACTGAGGAGAAGCTTCGGGACCAGGCACTCAAAGTCGAACGTGCTTCCATCAGCACGCTGCACGTATTCTGCGGCCAGGTACTTAGGGATCACTTCCAGGCGGCCGGCGTCGATCCAACTGCGCGGCTGGTGGAAGGCGGCGAACAGGATGCCATTTACCGTCAGGCTCTGGCGGAAGTTCTTTTGGCTGCCCATGAGGAGGGGAAGCCCGGGTTTACAGAGCTTTCCCTGGAATTTGAAGATGAGACCATCGCCCAGATGGCGGATAGCTTGTATGGCTTTATTATGTCTCTGCCCGCGCCCTGGCGTTGGATGCATCAGCGCATGGCCGACTTTCCCGCTGCTCAGGAGCTGCCTGGCCATCCCTGGATGAAGCAGCTTACCAGCGATCTGCAGCTGCAATTAGAGGGATGCCTAAGCGCCGCCCGGGAACTGCTTTCTGTTTTAGATGACCCGGATGCGGACATAAGTTATGAAGGGATGCTTCAAGAGGACATCCGGCAAATAGAACTCCTTGAAAAGGCGCTGCAGTCTGGCATTGACCAATTGAAGGAAGCCTGGGAGAATGCTCAGTTTCCCCGGTTTGCCGCAATAAAGGGCAAAAGCCCGGAAACCGTAGCCTGGGGGGAAAACCTGAAGGAGCGGCGGCAGAAGATCCGGGACGGGATCAGGGCCATCATCAAGGCTGCTCCGGGAGATCTCGAAAAGGCTGCGGAGGATATCGCCCACACGAAGCCAGCGCTTCGGGCGCTGTGCCGCCTTGTGCACAAACTCCATCTCCGGTATGACATACTGAAACGGGAAAAGAACGTCTACGACTTTCACGACCTGGAGCACAAGACCTTGGCCGCCCTGAGCGTTCCCGAGGTGCGAGAGGCTGTACGCCAGAAGTTCGACGCGGTTTTTATTGACGAATATCAGGACATTTCAGGCATCCAGGAAGCCATCCTCCAGGCAGTACACGGGGACAATTATCTTTTCCTTGTGGGGGATGTGAAGCAGAGTATCTACCGCTTCCGCCTGGCGGATCCCACGCTGTTTCTGAAGAAAAGCAAAGAAGCTTCTCTGAACGAGGACGCGGTTTTCCGCCGCATCCCCCTGCAGGAGAACTTCCGTTCCGCCAAATCCGTTTTGGATGGTGTCAACGCTGTGTTTGAAAGTGTAATGCGCAGCGACGTGACAGAGATCGACTATGATGAAGAAGCGCGCTTGATCCCGGGCCGGAAACCGGAGGGGGAAGCGCCTGTGGAGCTGCATGTGCTCATCCCCGCCGGGGATGCGGAGCCGGAAGAGGAGGAAAGCGACCCCAGCGAGGCGCAGGAAGCGCCAAGCCGCGTGGAAAAAGAGGCCCGCAGGGCCGCGGCCTGCATGCGCCGTTTAAGGGATGAACAGTTCCCGGACAGGGAAACGGGGAAAATGCGGCCATTTAAGTGGCGGGACATGGCGGTGCTTCTGCCCAAGGCTAAGAATGTTGCCAGGCTTGTGGCGCAAACCCTTTCCGAAGAAGGCATCCCAGTTTACTCCGAGGCGGATGAGGAATACTTTGGTTTGCCCGAGATCGCCACCATGATGGCTCTTTTGCAAACTCTGGACAACCCTATGCAGGATATCTCGCTTCTAACGACACTGCGCAGTCCCTGCTTCAATCTAGGCGAGGAGACACTGTCGGCCATCCGCTTAGCAAAGACGGGCAGAAATATCCCCTTTCACGCCGCGTTCTTCTGCTGCGCCCAAGAAAAGGGCCCGCTGGGGGAGTTGTGCGCTTCCATCACGAATAAGCTGGATAATTGGCGCTTCCTTTCCCGCAGCCTGCCCTTGGACAAGCTGATTTGGCAGCTGCTTTCCGATACTGGATTGTACACCCGTTCTGGCGCGCTGCCCGCAGGTGCCGCCCGGCAGGCGAATTTGCGGCTTTTGTGCGAGCGCGCTGCGGCGTATGAAACCTCCGCAGGCGAGGGACTCAGCGGGTTCTTATCCTACGGGGAAGACCTGAAAAAATCTGGCGACGCTGTCACTGCCAAGGTGTTGGGGGAAAACGAGGACGTGGTTCGCATCATGACCATCCACAAAAGCAAGGGCCTTGAGTTTCCTGCGGTGGTGGTGATGGATTTGGGTGGACGCTTTCGCGGGAGCGCACAAGATTCTCCCATGAAGATCCACCGGGAATTGGGCATTTCCATCCCCTGCATACATCCCGACGCGCGTACCAGACGCAAAACACTTTCGGACCAGTCCATTGGACTTGCGCTTCAGGGCGAGGACAAAGCGGAACGGGCAAGGCTTTTGTATGTTGCTATGACCAGGTCCAGGGAGCGTCTGATTTTGATCGGCACAGCCGCCGGAAAAGACCCAGCTGCAAGGTGGGCCATGGCTCCGGGAGCATATCGGGTGTGGCAAGCCAAATCCATGCTGGATTGGATCGCCCAGGCGGTATATCCCCAGGAAGCGGCCCAACCGCTGCGGGCTTTAAATGGTGAGTTTTCCACAGATTCTGCGGAAGACCTTGCGGAATACGCAGAGAAATGCACATCTTCCACAGGTTTTCCACAGAGCGAAACCCCTTGGAAAATCCAGGTTTGGGCTGAAACAGGCCTTGGCACTGTGGAAAAAAATGTGGATGTCCACACCCAGGCGTCCCAATTGGCGAACTTGGAAAATCGGCTCATACCTGAAGGCGTGGCCTGGCGGATGGACGCGGGATCATCTGGGGAAAAACATCGTCTGCCGCTGAAAACATCCGTTACCTCCCTATGCAAGCAGCGCCTTCTGCCGGGGTATTTGCCCGGGGAAGGTGAAGAAACACCGGAAACGAAAGCAAAACCCGAAGAATGGACGCTGCCCCTGCGCTTATCTCCCCTGCCTGCCCGACCTTCCTTTCTGGAACGCAAGGCGCTGACTGCCGCGGATCTGGGCAGCGCCACTCACAAGGCGTTGGGCTGCCTTACCCTGGAACCTCTTCGGGAAAAGACCGGCGAAGCATTGCGCCTGGCTGTTCGGGAAGGGCTTGGGGAGCTTACAGAAAAAGGACTGCTGACTCGTGAGCAGCGGGAAGGCATCTATGAAGAATGGATCGTTGGGTTTTATGAAAGCGTCTGGGGCCAGCGGCTCCTTGATGCACAGGAATCCCGCCGGGAATGGGCTTTCAACCTTTTGTACAGCCGGGAACCCATGACGCTTTTGCAAGGCGTCATCGATTGCTGCTTTATAGAAGACGGCGCCTGGGTGCTGCTGGATTACAAAACGGACTTTGTTAAGGACGAGCGCGCCATCTTTGAACGCTATCAACCCCAGTTGCTGCTTTACAAGCAGGCGCTGGAGGAGATCACTGGCATCCCCGTTAGGGAGGCCGTACTGTACCTCTTGAGGAAGGCGTCCGGGAAGGCGCTGCCCAAGGGCTCTGCCCTTGGGAATCCCGCCAAAGGGACAAGTCCCTTTGGAATCCCATGCTAGAGGAAAGATAAGGCGCTTTGTTAGTAGAAGGAGCTTTTACGAAAAAAAGCTCTAGCGGATAGAGGATTATGAAAAAACAGGAACTTGATTCACTGGAGAATGAAAGGCTCATTTGGGCATGTGCGGAGCCGTTTGTCATGAAGACCCGGGGGAGAAGCGGGAGCGAGAAGCTGGCTGTCTATCGGGAACTGAGCGGCGGACAGCGGTCGCTGTATCTTTTCCAGGTCCTATACGGCCATGCGGGCAACGGCCTGGGCGAATTTTACGCACACATTTCCTACTTGACGGGCCAATTGGATATCTTTGCGGCCCTCAAAGCGGCTATGCGCTATTTTGGGGATTCACCCATGCTGGAGCTGGTGGGGAAAATGGAGTCTGTATTTGCCGCCAGGGCAAAGGGGGAGGACGACCCGGAATCGCTGGAGGAGCTTAACAAACTGTACCGGCAATATCTCCCCGGGACGATAGCGCACATTTCCGCCCATATCCGCAGCCACCCGGAGGTATTTTTGCAGCTTGAGGAATGAGAGATAAAAGCCCGCCGCGTAAGCGCGGACACAGGAGAGGCAGGGGAGCAAAAAGTGACTGTAACCGCAAGAAAAATGGACTATCATCTGCACAGCACCCACTCCATGGATGGGCATCAAACATTGGAAGAGATCGCAAAAAGGGCGCTGGAGCTGGGACTTTCCGAGATATGCATCACCGACCATATCGAACCCCATTATCCCGACCCCGGTGTGGATAAGCCGCCAGTTTTTCCGGTATGGCTGAGGGAGATCCAAAGCGTGCGGGAAAAATACCCCGGCTTGGTGATCCGCCAGGGGATCGAGATCGGCGACAATGCGCCATACAGGGACGAGATCATTGAGACCCTTGACGCGCTGCCGCTCGATTTTAGATTGCTGTCGCTGCACCTGGTGGACAATGTGGATCCTTGTTTGCCTGTGTATTTTGAGGGCAGGACCCAGCAGGAGGCCTATCGGCTGTATGCGCAGCGGCGGGTGGAAAGCGTTATGAACTTTAAGGATTACGACGCCATCGCCCATTTGGGCTACGTGTGCAAATTTGCGCCGTATCCTCCGGAGACACGGCCTATACGATACCACCATGCTCCGGATGAGTTCGATGCGATCTTCAAGCATTTGGCCCGAAACGGGAAAGCGTTGGAGATCAACGCTTCCGGGCTTCGGGAAACGGACAGCCCCATCCCCGGCGCGGATCTGATACGCAGATATTTGGAACTGGGCGGAGAGTTTTTTACCTTCGGTTCCGACGCGCACAAGGTGGAGAATATCTACCAGCACGTGGAGCAGGCAAAGGAGATGGCAAAGGCCTGCGGAGCACGGTGGCAGCTGTCTTTTGAAAGGCGGAAGGGGCAGGTTTTCGCTATTTGATTTGAGCATGGATATACGAAGAAGCCGCTCTGTTATCCTACAAGGGTTTTAGGGTATATGTCTTGTATGCAATGGAGGGATAAGGATGCGCCTGGTGCTGATCTCCCTGGACGGGTTATGGGAAGGGGATTTTTCCACGCTGGAGAGCCTGCCCAACATCGGCGGGCTGATTCGGGACGGCGTATCCTGCAAAAAGGTGCAGACCGTTTATCCCGCCCTTACGTATCCCGTACACGCGACAATTTTGACGGGCTGTCCGCCGGCGATGCACGGAATCAGCCACAATCAGCCCTTCGCGCCGGACCTTCATCCAGACATGCGGCCCTGGTATTGGGATGCGACCCAGGTGAAGCGCCCCACACTGCACCAATTGATCCGGGAAAAAGGCGGGAAAACAGCGTCCATCCTTTGGCCGGTCACGGGGAAAGCCCCCTATATCCGTTGGAATTTTCCGGAGGTTCTTGCACTGCCTGGGGAAAATCAAACCCTGAAAATGCTTCAATATGGCTCCCCTCTGTGGATCCTCAAGACGGAGTTTTTGTACGGCAGGCGACGCAAAAGCGTCCATCAGCCGGATCTGGATGATTACGCGGCGCTGCTGGCGAAAAAATTGCTTGCGTCTCGCCGCCCGCCGGACTTTCTTTCCTTGCACCTGGTAGACTGTGACGAGATGCGCCATCATTTTGGCGCGGACAGCCAGGAAGCCCGGGCGGCCATCCGGCGGCTGGATGAGCGGGTGGGGCGAATCCTTTATGGCTTGGACCGCCGGGGGATTCTTCGGGACACCGCCGTGGCCCTTGTCAGTGATCACGGGCTTTGGGATGTGGACCGGACGGTCTCTTTGGAGGAAGCGTTTGCCCAGGCGGGGCTCTCTGATATCTGCCGCGTGCAGTCCACAGGAATGGGTGCGTTTCTGTTCGTCTCCCGGGACCGGGCAGAAAACAAAGGGCTGCTGGAAGGATTTTTGGAGGCAAACCGGGAACGACTGGGGATATCCCGCATCTATGGGGAAGAGGAACTGCACCTGATGGGCGCGGGAACAGAGGTCCACCTGGCGGTGGAAGCGGCGCCCGGAGTTGCTTTTGAGGATACGCTGCCAAAGGAAAAGCGGGAACGCGCCACCCACGGATTCGGTCCCGATCATCCCGCGGCCCAATGCCTGTTCATTCTGACAGGCCCGGGGATCAAGAAGGGAGCGGCCCTGCCCGCTGCCCGGATGGAAGACATCGCCCCCACACTGGCGAAGGTGATGGGCCATAAAATGCCCTCCGCCAAAGGAAGAATTCTTGAGGAATGTTTTCGATAAATGATTAAAGTGGTGAATTATAGACAAAAAACGATCTTATTTTGACGAAAAAGGGTGACTGATTGTTCAAATGGCCGGCTTTTCTTGACAATTGGGGGGATTTGTGCCAGAATAAGCTGACTGTACAAGAGAGGAGCGAAGTGTATGGAGCGGCGAGCGACGGTGACGTACCACCATCACAGCGGTTTTTCCGTCCAGGTGGAAAGCACGTTACTTGTATTTGACTACTGGGAAGGGGAAAAAAAGGAGCTTGCACAGTACGCGAAGCTTACTGCAGAAAGCCTCAAGGAGTATACCCAGGTTTTTGTATTTGTGAGCCACGCCCATCCTGACCATCTGGACCAGGTGATTTATACCTGGCTGGAGGGGAAACCCATCACCTATATCGTTTCCGCGGACACACCTATCGGTACGCGGGGCAAAAGACTGGCGGCGGGAGATAGCCTGCTGCTGGCGCCGGACGTGCGGGTTACGGCTTACGGATCTACGGACCTGGGCGTGTCTTTCCTGGTGGACGC
>JAEWAH010000316.1 GCA_023391725.1 Bacillota bacterium
TCCACATGCAGCACCCGGTCGCCGCCCACCTGCCTCACACCTGTTACGCGCCCACCCTGCAGGTGCTTGCGCATGAGCATGCAAAACATGGGCGGTTCCATAGGATTCGATAGGGCCTGGTAAGTCAGGTGGGCCCTTGCGTTATTGGGGCTGGCGCACAAAAGCAGCCGGTGGTTTTCCCCCTGGCTGCGGATGATAAGGGTCAATATGTCTTTTTCGGGCTGGGCGATCTTGTCCACACGCCCGCCTACCAGCTTTCCATTCAGCTCCCTGGCCACAAATCCCAGCGTCAGGCCGTCCATGGGCATGGGCTTGTCCTCCCGTTTCTTGGCACATGAAAGTATTATATCGCCAATTGTTAAAATGCGCAAACACTGTTGTTCGTAAGGAAGAGGGTAGGGGATTCATAGCAGGATGGAAGGGGGCATACACTTTCACTGCAATCATCATACAAGGAGTGAGCTTTGTGAAGTTGAAGATCAGGCGGACGGATATCGAGCGCATACTGATCCTTTGCGCGGCGGCGCTGGTGGTGGTACTGGCCCTGCGGGGAGGAACACAAAAAACATCCCAGATCCTGTATGAGGATCAGCCGCTGGACGTGACGCAGACCGCCGTCACCAACCAGGGGGAAACCCAGCCTACGGTCGTCTATTATCAGGATGGCGAGGGCTATCTCGTCCCAGTGACCAGGCAGCTCGCCAAACAGGAAGGGATTGCCAAGGCGACCCTTGCCTTGATGGTAAAAAGCAGCGAGAACGACATGCAGGCCGCGCGCCTTGGCCTGCGCACAGTGATCCCCGAAGGCACCACTTTTGATATCAACATTGCAGACCAGAAGGCCAGGGTGGATGTGATCAACCAAACGCTGAACTGCGCCAGCGCCGAAGAAGAACAGCTCATGGTGCAGGCGATGGCCAGCGCGCTTACAAGCTTCCCCACTGTGGATGAAGTCTCCTTCCTCTTTAATGGCCAGGCGCGCAGCAAATTGACACACGGCACTGATGTAAGCGGCGTGTTTACCAAGGACGGTCTGAACCTGGAGAGCATCACAACGTCCGCTACCGCCAATGCCGACCAGATCCAATTGTACTTCCCCTCAGAGACAGGGCGGATGCTAATCCCCGTGACCAGGACGGTGTTCTCCAACGCTGACCTGACCACCGCCATGCTGGAATTGGCCAAGGGCCCCAAAGATGACAGCGGCCTTTCCCGCCCAGTACCCCAGGATTGCGGCCTGAATGGCGTCACCATGAAGGATGGCGTGGTTACGGTGGACTTCACCAAAGAATTCATGGCGATCTCCCAGCAGTCTGATGGCGGCAAGCAGGCGCTCCGGGCTATCCTGTTCACCTGCGCCCAGTTCCCGGGCGTCAAGAAGGTAGAAGTCACGGTGGAGGGCGAGAAGTTCGTGCCCAAACAGGAGGATAAGACCACCTTCGTCAACGAGGAGGCGGACGTCCTGGCCCAGTATCCAGGCGTGGTCGAAATCGACTGACAAATTGAAATACGGCAGGAATTGGCACACTTAAGAAAGAAGAGAATAATGTCAGGAGATCCGGAAGGGATGGCCGCAAGGCAAGTGGGGATTTCCCAGCTTGCGCCATCCCTTCCTTCTATTTGTTGGAGGGATAAGCCATGTTAAGATTTGACTTTAGGGCGCCGGATGAACCCCGCAAATGCGTGATCATTCCCGGCTTTGTGGGTACAGCGGATGGAAGCTGCCTTATTGAAACGGGAAAGACAAGGGTGATCTGCACCGCCACGGTGGAGGAGGGCGTGCCGCCTTTTCTCATCGGTAAGGGGAAAGGCTGGGTCACGGCGGAATACGCCATGCTCCCGGCCTCCACCGGGCGGCGTAAGGCCCGTGACGGCGTCAAAAAGGATGGCCGGGGCGTGGAAATCCAGCGGCTCATTGGCCGCAGCCTTCGCCAGGCAGTGGATTTTGCGGCGCTGGGAGAGAGGACCATCACCTTGGACTGCGACGTGCTGGAGGCTGACGGCGGGACCCGCACCGCTTCCATCACCGGCGCCTTTGTGGCGCTCACACTGGCGGTAGACAAGCTCATCAAAGCGGGGAAGCTTGCAAAATCGCCCATTATCCGCCAGGTGGCGGCCATCAGCGCCGGGGTGGTGGGGGATACCCCCTGCCTGGATCTTTGTTATGTAGAGGATAGCTCGGCCCAGGTGGATATGAACCTGGTGATGAACGACGGCGGGGAATTCATTGAGGTCCAGGGAACCGGGGAGGGCCGAGCTTTTTCCCGAAAAGAGATGGACGCCCTGTTTGCCCTGGGGGAGGCGGGCATCCGCTCCCTGATGGCTGTCCAGCGCGAAGCTTTGGGGGAGGCAGCGCGGCTGATTCCCTCCAAGCCTCTGCTAGTGGCGGCCACCGGGAACGCCCACAAGCTGCGAGAACTTACGGCGCTGTTTGGTCCCTGGTTTGAGGTCAAGTCCATGAAGGATGTGGGCTTTACTGATGAGATCAAGGAAACCGGGAAGACCTTCCGTGAAAACGCCATCCTCAAGGCGGAAGCGGTGTGCCAAGCCACCGGCCATTGGGCCCTGGCGGACGACAGCGGGCTTTCGGTGGATGCCTTGCATGGCGCGCCTGGGGTGTATTCCGCAAGATACGCCGGGGAGCACGGCAATGACGCGGCTAATAATGCCCTGCTATTGAAGAACATGGAGCATGTCACGAACCGTGGTGCGAAGTTCGTTAGTGCCATCGCTCTTGCCGGGCCAGGAGAAGAAACATTGGTGGTGGAGGGCGAATGCCCCGGGACGATCCTGCATGAAACCAGAGGCACGGACGGCTTCGGCTATGATCCCCTGTTCCTGTATGAGACCGGACTGACCTTCGCTCAGATGCCCGCAGAGGAGAAAAACAAAGTCAGTCATAGAGCCAGGGCCGCCGAGAAAATGCTGGAAGTAATCAAAAAGAGATTTGGGACTGCTTCTGAATAAGGGGTAAAACATAGAAGCATGGCCTCAAGATCCAGGGCGTTAGGATCGCCCTGGTCGCGCCCACAGGCGCGAAATCTTTGGTAAGCAACGCAACGAAATTGCGGGAGGGACCCAATTTGCGCGTCGCCTTCTTCAGTGACAGCCATGGGGATGCATATGCCCTGCGCCTGGCCATGGAAACGGTATTGAAACTTGGCCAGGTAGATCTGTTTGCCTTTTTGGGAGATGGCGTACAGGATTTTTATGATTTGAAGGATTGGGCCAAAAGTCAAAACCCGCAGGCCCGCTTTGAGGCCGTGCGTGGGAACAACGATCCCATGCGCCCAGGCTTAAGCGATGAAGCTGTTATCAATGCGGGAGGTGTATGGCTGTACCTCAGCCATGGTCACCGGGAGCGGGTGAAACTGACGCTCTGGTTCCTGGCGGACAAGGCGAAAGACAGGGATTGCCGGGTTGCGCTGTTTGGCCACACCCATGTTGCCTTCAGCGGAGAAAAGGACGGTATCTTGCTCCTCAATCCCGGCTCCGTTTCGATGCCCGTGGGCTCCGGCCCCACCTGCGGAGTGCTGGATATCGGGACAAAGGGCGAGCTTGTGCCGCAGATCATCTCTGTGAGAACGCATCTTTAAACAAAAAAGAGAAATCTACAATTTGCCTCTTGACAGTAAAAAAAAACTATGATTTAATACGTGCATAAACCGCAGATGTGGAGATCAAACCGCAAGCGCACTTTCAGAGAGCCGGGGCAGGTGGAAGCCCGGCAGAGAGCGGAGCGGCAAATGGACCACGGAGGGCGCGGGGAAAGGCGAAAGCCAAGTATTCCGCGACGCAGTTCCAGCGTGAAAGGGAGAGGGGTGTGTCGGCACCCTAGCGAGCCGGGCGAATCTATCGCCAAGCAAGGTGGTACCGCAGATGATTAGCATCTGTCCTTGATCAAGGACAGGTGTTTTTTTATTAGGCGGACAAAACCCCGGCCATGGCAGCGTCTTTCCGACGATCCCGGGAATCTTAAAGAATCGGAAGGAGAATCATCATGAAAAAAATTCTTGCTCTTGTTGCTGCCCTGGTGCTCGTATTGTCTTTGACCTCCTGCGCTCTGGCAGAAGAACCTCTCAAGGTCGCTATCGTACAGCTTGTGGAAAACGGCGCTTTTAAGGATATGCGGGAAGGCTTCATCGCCCGCATGCGCGAGCTTGGTTACACCGAAGACAAGATGGCCTTTGAAGAGAAGAACGCTTCCGGCGATATGAGCAACCTTTACGCCATCGCCCAGGGCGCGGTGGATGAGAAAGTGGACCTCATCGTGGCCATCGCCACCCCCGCGGCCCAGGCTGTAGTCAATCTTGAAAGCGGTATCCCGGTGTTCTTCATCTCCGTGGCCAATCCTCTTGGCGCTGGCATACTGACCGACATGGCAAAGCCCGACAGGAATGCCACCGGCACTTCTAACGCCATCCCCATCAGCAAGAATTTCGAGCTGGCCGCGCAGCTGACGCCCGACGTCAAGGATTTCGGCCTCATCTATTGCACCAGCCAGGTAAACTCCGTGACCACCATCGAAAACGCCAAGAAGTATTTTGACGAGAATGGCTACACTTACAAGGAAGCCGTTGTTACCGCCAGCTCCGAGGTGTATGAGGCGGCACTGTCCCTGGTGGATCAGGGTGTGCAGGGCCTGTTCATCCCCAACGACAGCGTGATCCAGGACGCTATGGAAGTTATCTCCCAGGTGGCAAAGGACGCCAAGATCCCAGTGTACGGTTCCTCCGCCGTCATGGTCAATTCCGGCGCCTTTGCCACCATTTCCATCAGCGACCCGCAGATCGGGTCCATCACTGCCGATATGGTGCAAAAGTTCCTGACCGGCACGCCCATCGCGGAAATCCCAGCTATCGTGGTGGACCAATTCACCACTGTCATCAACAAGACCACGGCGGACGCTATCGGCGTCACCGTGCCTCAGGAGATCCTGGACGCATCCGTAGTCGTAGAGTAAACATTTCTTTATAGAAGGGAGGACGGGTCGTGAATCAGGTTCTGGGGGCCGCACAGCTAGGCTTTCTATACGCCGTGCTGGCCCTGGGCGTTTATATCGCGTTCCGCATCCTCAATACACCGGACCTTACAGCGGATGGCAGTTTCACTTTGGGGATGGCTGTGTCGGCGGTTTTGACCGCTGCCGGCCACCCCCTTGCCGGCCTTTTTGCAGCTTTGGCCGCTGGCCTTTTGGCTGGATGCGTTACGGGCCTTTTACAGACCAAGGCGGGGATCTATCCCATCCTGGCCGGCATATTGGTTATGAGCGGGCTGTACACTGTGAACATGTTTGTTTTGAGCGGCGCGCCCAACTTAGCCATCCCTCAAACGCTGTTCAAAGCCGCATACGCACTCTTCCCCGGCATCGACAAGGCCGGGCGCGACTTGGTGGCTGTGGCGGTCGCGTTCCTGTTTGCGGCTGTCTGTGTTGGACTGTTGATCTGGTTTTTCAAGACCCATGTTGGGCTTTGCATTAGGGCTACCGGCAACAATGAAGATATGGTGCGCTCCTCCTCCATCAATTCAGACAGGATGAAGGTAGCGGCCCTTTCCCTGGCAAACGGCCTGGTGGCGCTTTCTGGGGCCATGGTGGCCCAACTGCAGGGCTTTGCGGATGTGAACGCCGGTATCGGCATGGTCGTGGTGGGCATCGCCTCAGTAATCATTGGCGAGGTCGTTTTTGGCAAACGCGGCGTTACTGTGGGGCTCTTGTCCTGCGTGGCAGGCTCCTTCCTGTATAGGCTGGTATTGGCGTTTGCGCTGCGCTCCAGCTTTCTCCCGGCCTACGCGCTGAAACTTGTATCGGCCGTCATCGTGGGCGCGGCGCTGGCCATTCCGCACCTGCGCAAAAGCATCGGTAGGTCTTTGCGCAAAAGGGAGGGGACGCAGAATGCTGGACATTGAAAACCTCTCTCTGACTTTTTCCAAGGGCACAGTGAACGAGCATAAAGCGCTGGACGGGCTCTCCCTGCACATGGACCGCGGGGAGTTTGTCACCGTCCTAGGCTCCAACGGAGCGGGAAAGTCCTCACTTTTTAATGCTATCTGCGGTACGCATGCCACGGATGGCGGGCGCATCCTTCTGGATGGGCAGGATATCACCTGGCTTCCCGAACATAAAAGAGCCCACAGCGTGGGACGGCTGTTTCAGGATCCCATGAAGGGCACCGCACCCGATATGACAATTGAAGAAAACCTGGCCTTGGCCCATGCCCGGGGTTCCCGGGGGCCTTTTTCCCGGGCGGTGCGCAAAAGCGACCAGGCGTTTTTCAGAGACAAGCTGGCGGAATTCCACATGGGCTTGGAGAACAGGATGAAAACGAAGGTCGGGCTTTTGTCCGGCGGGCAAAGGCAGGCTATGACGCTTTTGATGGCAACTGTCGCCTCGCCAAAACTGCTTTTGCTGGACGAGCATACCGCTGCGCTGGACCCCAATACAGCCGAAACGGTGCTGGGTATTACGAAGGAGATCATCGCTCGGCAGAACATCACCACGCTTATGATCACCCACAACATGGTTTCCGCCCTTGCTTTAGGCAACCGCACCATCATGATGGACGCCGGGCGCATCGTGCTGGACATAAGCGGCCGAGAACGGGAAGAAATGACCATGGAAAAGCTGCTGGAGCGCTATGCCCAAAGCAGCGGTTCGCGGTTTGACAATGACCGGGTGCTGCTATCGGTGAAAAGGTAGAGTTTCTCCAATCTGCTGCTATCATAC
>JAEWAH010000286.1 GCA_023391725.1 Bacillota bacterium
AAGAGCGATCCCGTGACCGTACCCAGCACGAACCCCAAAAGCGTGGAACCGGATGTATAGGCGATATCGGTTAGCAGGTTTCCCTGGGTGGCCTTTTGCCATGCGGTCTTTGCTATGATACTGGGGCTGGACCAATAAAATGTATCCATGATGTGAAGGCGCGTGGCGATCTCCCAGCCCACCACGATAAGCACGCATATGGTAAATCGCGCCAGGCGCACCCTTCTTTTATGCCTCTTGCGGATCGCCTCCTCATCCGCAACCTGCGGCGTTTCCTTTTCCCCGGCGGTCTCATTGATGCCGGGAAGGCTCTTGCTCCATTCCGCCACGAGCGTACACTCCTTTATTGCATGTCTGCCTGGGCATCCGGCTGCGCCATCAAAAGCTTCAATAGAATTTGCTTAAGCTCCATGAACTTTGGGGAGGCCACCGTTTCCGGCGTCCTTGGCCTGGGCAAGTCCACGGTGATCTGCGCCTTGATGCGCCCCGGCCTTGGGGAGAACACGAATACCTCATCGGAGAGGTAGATGGCCTCGTCGATATCATGGGTGATGAACAGCACGGTCTTGTGGAAATCCTCCCAGATGTTCATGAGCCAGGTCTGCATCATGAGCCGCGTTTGCGCGTCCAACGCCCCAAAAGGTTCATCCAGCAGAATGATGTCCCGGTCATACAACAGTGTACGCAAAAGGGCTGCCCGCTGCCGCATGCCGCCGGAAAGTTCGTGGGGATAACTTTTGTCAAACCCCTTCAAACCATATTTCTCGATGAGGGGCATGGCTTTTTTCACCGACTGCTCCTTGGGAATTTTTTTGATCTCCATGCCCAGGATGATGTTGTCCAGCACCGTGCGCCAGGGCAGAAGCATGTCCTTTTGCAGCATGTAACCTACATAACCGGCCTTGTCCACGATGCTCTTGCCATCGGCCAGCACCTGCCCGGTGGTGGGTGACATGAGCCCGGCGATGATGTTGAACAGCGTGGACTTGCCGCAGCCGCTGGGGCCGATGATGCTTACGAACCGCCCTTCCCCGATGGAAAAGCTGGTGTCCCGCATGGCCACCACTTCTTTCCCATCGCGCTGAAACACCTTCGACACGTTTGTTACCCTGATCTTTGGGGCCGTCTCCATCCCGCCGCCTCCTTTCTGTTCTTCATAAGCCCTCAGGAACCAAAAAACCATCTTAGAACCCTGCGCCCCCTTGCGCGAAGGAAAATAAAATGGTTTGCCAAAAAGAAAATCGCCCGTTCAGACCCTTGGCTCACGCCTTTGGGAGACCAAACTGACGATCGGGCGGCTCTTGCTAAAAGCAAGCTCCGCGCCTTCATTCATGGTATTCGCTCACGTTCCCGTCCAAGACTACCACGGTACCGGAATACTCGGTCTGCGCGTCGTAATCCTTGAACAGCACAAGAATATTCAATTTTAATTGTTGTTCCAACTCCTTGCGGAGCAGCTCCTTAAACGTTTCGGATAAAAGATCATCCAGATGATGGATGGTCTCGGGATACCTTTGACCAAGGATCTTCAGGATCGGCACCCGGGTATTGCGAGAAACGATGATGATTTTGTTCCCCACAAAATCCACATGCTGCTGGCGGACCCCCGTATCGAAGATCTGCTTGTTCACAGCGTTGTAAATGCGCAGGATCTCCTGCTTTAAGTCCCCCGCAGCGACCATGCTTTCACCCCGCTTTCCGAAACGCACCCCTCTTTCACAGCCTATGCGGTCAGCCAATGTTGGGTGCTTTACAGCCAAGCTTTGCAAAAGACGTCATGCCAGTGAAACCAGCCGTTTCCGCCGGAAAAGGAGATGCAGGCAGCTATTGCAAAAAAACAATTTTCTATCTCCATCAAATCTTCAAACTTCTCATGTAGCATGAGCATAACGCATTGCAAAGGAGGAGACCGCATGGGACGAGATGTTTGGCAGAAGGTGAAAAGCCCTTTGCTCATCATTGCCGGCGCCGCCTTTCTGATTTGGTTCGCTTTATTCTCCCCATGCCATTGACATGAGGGGACCGGACCGCTCAAAAGCATTCGCGTAAAGGGATAAGGCGCTATGGTGTCCCACAAGGTCTCAAAACAAGGACGATGGACGGGATGACTTACATAGCATGGGGTGATTCCAATACCTTACGAGGGGTATGGTATATAATCCGGGCATAAGGGGGAACGCGTTATGGCGATGAGCACGACTACAAAAACACTGAAAATTGACGGGATGACTTGCGTCAATTGTGAAAACAGGATCGAGCGCAAGCTGAAAAACACTGAAGGGGTCACGGAAGCAAAGGCAAGCTTTTCCAAAGGCACGGCCACTGTCACCTTTGACCCGCAAGCCGTGACGATGGAGGAAATCACAGAGGCCATCGAGGGGCTGGACTATCACGTGGTGAAAACCGTCCAGGCGCCGGGCCAGACTGGGAACATTACAAAGATCCTGGGCGTTTCCATCATTCTGTTGGCCGCTTACATGGTTTTAAGCCGCCTGGGGTTCTTGAACATATTCAACGCCTTTCCGACGGCAGAAAAGGGCACGGGCCTGGGGATGCTGTTCGTGATTGGGCTTTTGACCTCGGTGCACTGCGTGGCCATGTGCGGGGGCATCAACCTGTCCCAATGCGTGCCGCAGGTATCCGCGGGGCCTGACGGGAAGCTTGCCTCCCTGCGCCCCAGCCTTTTGTACAACCTGGGCCGGGTGATCTCCTACACGGTGATTGGCGGTATCGTGGGGGCCATCGGCTCCGTAGTGAGCTTCTCCGGCGCGTTCAAAGGCGCCGTGCAGCTTCTGGCGGGCGTGTTTATGGTCATCATGGGGCTGAACATGCTGAACATCTTCCCGTGGCTCCGGCGGCTGAACCCGCGCATGCCCAAGATCTTTGCAAGGAAGATCAACCGTGAAAAGGGCAGGAGCAACAGCCCCTTGTACGTGGGCCTGCTCAACGGGCTGATGCCCTGCGGCCCCCTGCAAGCCATGCAGCTTTACGCCCTTTCCTCGGGAAGCGCGATAAACGGCGCGCTGTCCATGCTCCTGTTCAGCCTGGGCACCGTGCCGCTGATGTTTGGCCTGGGGGCACTCAGTTCCTTCCTCAGCCAGAAGTTCACCCACAGGATGATGCGCGTCAGCGCCGTGCTGGTGGTACTGCTTGGGGTGTTCATGTTCGGGAGCGGCATGAGCCTGTCGGGATTTTCCTTCTCTTTCGATTTCCCCCAGACGGGCAGCGCCGTCCAAAGCGCCAATGCTGCTTCAATCCAGGGCAATGCGCAAATTATAACCAGCGGGCTTACCTCAGGTCGGTATGAGCCCATCACCGTACAGAAGGGCATTCCCGTCAAGTGGACCATCAAGGCGAAAAAGAGCGACCTGAACGGTTGCAACAACAGGATCGTCGTGCCCAAGTACGGCTTGGAAGTCGCGCTTAAAGAGGGGGACAACATTATAGAATTCACTCCCACCGAAAGCGGAAAGGTTCCTTTCAGCTGCTGGATGGGCATGATAAGAAGCAAGATCACTGTGGTGGATGATTTGGCCAGCGCCCCTGTGTCCGCAGCGGCGGTCAACCCAAAGATCCCCTCCGACAAGGTCGCCGTGGCCCAAGTCAAGGATGATGGCACGCAGAAAGTTGACATCACCATAGACAAGAACGGGTTCAGCCCCGCCGTTGTGGTCATGCAAAGCGGACTTAATACCGAGTGGACCATTAACGTTTCTCAGCCCAGTGATGGAAACAGCACCCTTTTGGTCCCCGATTACAACGCGCAGGTCCCCCTTACTGAGGGGGCAAACCCGATCACCTTAGTCCCCGAAGGCGACTTTGACTTCTCCACAGCAGACAACGCCTTCTTCGGCCTTGTAAAAGTGGTGGATGACTTAGGTAATGTGGATCTTGATGCCATCAAAAAGGAAGCGGCGGACTATACCCCCACCGTCTGGGATCCCAGCCTGGATAACGCCGATCTCCCCTCCTGCTGCAGCCCGCAGCAGTAAAGGCTCCTCCTCCCCCATTTTTTCTGGTAGACCCCGCCCGTACCTATTGACAATATGGTGCGGGGTCTCTATAATATCAATATACCCTACAGGGGTATAGTATAATACATTTAAGGAGGACGGCGCTGTGGCAGGCAAGGAACATCACGAACGGTCTTGCGGCGGCGAGCATTGTGAGGCGCGGACCACGGTCCGGGGAGATAAACTGCGCGCTTCGCTCATACGCCGGCTGAGCCTTGTGGAAGGCCAGGTGCGGGGCATTAAGGGAATGGTGGAAAAGGACGTGTACTGCGACGACATCCTCAACCAGATCGCGGCAGTCAGGGCGGCGCTCACATCCATCAGCAAACTGGTGCTGGAGAACCACATCCACGGCTGCGTGGTGGAGAAAATACGCAACGGCGAGGACGACGTAGTGGACGAACTTTTGCAGACCATTGGAAAGCTCTATTGATTCCGCAAGGACAAAAACGGACCAACCCCATAATAAAACCCAACCATGGAAAGGATGAGGGAAAAATGCCATCTTACCATCAAAAGCCCCAGGAACCGGAGAAGAAGAACAGGACACGGCTTTCTTCGTACGTGGTGCTTATCCTGGCTATTGTGATAGCCGTTGTTCTTTTGAAAACGGTGGGCACCAAGGATCCCACCACAGCGCCCGCCGTCGCACCTACCGCAACGCCTACTATCGAAGCGGAAGCTACCGCGGCACCCACCGTTGAACCAACCGCTGAGCCGACTGAAGCTCCCGCCGTTGCGACGGAGGCCACCGCGACACCCACGCAGACCATCGCTACGCCTACAGTCACCACCGCGCCCACAAAGGCGCCTGCCGCCCAAAGCGGAGATCTTGTGATTCCCACCAAGGATATCACCGAGAAAGCCTCTTTCTTCCCCGTGGAAGTGGATGGCACGAAGCTGGAAGTGCTGGCCATCAAAGCTCCGGACGGAACCATCCGCACGGCGTTCAACACCTGCCAGGTATGTTATTCTTCCGGCAGGGGTTACTATAAGCAGCAGGGCGATTACCTGGTCTGCCAGAACTGCGGCAACCGATTCAAGGCCAGCGATGTGGAAGTCTCAAAAGGCGGCTGTAACCCCGTCCCCATCCTTGAAGGCGACAAGACCGTGGATGAAAACAACATCACAATCCCCGCGTCGCTTCTCAAACAAGCTGTTGTCATCTTCGCCAACTGGAAGAACAACTGATTTCCTTTTAGCCTTTTAGGCATTATATAGAGTCCGGAGGAATTATGAACAAGCAGACGATCAAGATCAGCGGCATGACCTGCGCGGCCTGCGCACAGCGGGTAGAGAAAGCTGTGCGCAAATTGAGCGGAGTCACCGAGGCAAACGTAAACTTCGCCACCGAAAAACTGACGGTGGCGTACGATGAGGCTGCCCTTGGCCATGACAATATCAAGGACGCGGTGGAAAAGGCCGGATACGGCATTGTGGAAGAAGCCCAAAGCGCACATGTGACCATCCCCATCGGGGGCATGACCTGTGCGGCCTGCGCCCAGCGCATCGAAAAAGTGTTGGGCAAATTGGACGGCGTCATCATTGCCTCCGTCAACCTGGCCACTGAGAAGGCCACCGTTACCTACGACCCGCAAAAGGTCAAGCTTGCCGCCATCAAGCAGAGCATTGAAAAGATCGGCTACAAGGCCCTGAGTGTCGAGAAAAACACGGTGGATGAGGACAAAGCTCGCAAGCAAAAAGAGATCCGCACCATGTGGATCAAGTTCATCGTGTCGGCCACATTCGGCATCCCACTTTTGTATATCGCCATGGCGCCTATGATCAGGTGGGTGACGCTTCCCGTTCCCTCCTTTTTGCAGCCCATGGTCTTCCCCCTGGTGTACGCACTGACGGAGATTCTCTTGACCATCCCCATTGTCATCGCGGGCAACAGGTTCTACCGGGTTGGCTTTAAGGCTCTCATCAAGCGCAGCCCCAACATGGATTCGCTCATCGCCATCGGTACCACCGCCGCTATCGGCTACAGCCTGTATTCCACCTACGGCATCGCCACAGGGCGCTTTGGCGCAGTAGATGGGTTGTACTTTGAGACGGCCGGCGTGATCATCACCCTGATCATGCTGGGCAAGACATTGGAGGCTGTCTCCAAGGGCAGGACCTCCGAGGCCATCAAAAAGCTCATGGGCCTGGCCCCCAAAACGGCCATTGTTTTGCAGGATGGGCAGGAGATCGAAATGCCCATCGATGAGGTGGAACCCGGCAATGTCATCCTGGTGAAGCCCGGCGAAAAGATCCCTGTGGACGGCATGGTGCTGGAGGGGAACACCTCCGTGGATGAATCCATGCTCACCGGAGAAAGCATGCCCATCGATAAAAAGCCAGGCGACAAGGTGTTCGCCGCCACCATCAACCATAACGGCGCCATCCGCTTTGAGGCCACCAAGGTAGGCGCAGATACGGCGCTTAGCCAGATCATCAAATTGGTGGAGGATGCTCAGGGATCGAAAGCTCCCATCGCCAAAATGGCGGACATCGTGGCCGGGTACTTCGTGCCCGCGGTGTGTTTGATCGCGGTACTCGTCTTCGCGGCCTGGCTGCTGGGCGGCCAGACGCTGGTATTCGCTTTAACCATCTTCATTTCGGTGCTCGTTATCGCCTGCCCCTGCGCGCTGGGCCTGGCAACGCCCACGGCCATCATGGTGGGTACGGGCAAAGGCGCAGAATACGGAATCCTGATCAAGGGCGGCGAGGCGCTGGAGACCGCCCACAAGATCACTACCATCGTTTTTGACAAAACCGGCACCATCACCGAAGGCAAGCCCGAGGTGACCGACATTCTCCCCGTAGGCGATGTGACCCCGGAACGGCTTTTGCAGCTGGCAGGTTCCGCCGAAAAGGGATCGGAGCATCCCCTGGGCGCGGCCATCGTACGGGGCGCGGAAAAGGAGAAGCTGGAGTTCATTAAAGGTGAGCAGTTCACCGCCATCCCGGGCCGTGGGATCGAGGTAACGCTGGACGGCATTTCAGCTCTCATCGGCAACAAAAAGCTGATGGAGGAGCGGGAGATCTCCCTTTTGGAATTGGAATCCCACTCCGACCGCCTGGCCGGGGAAGGCAAGACGCCTATGTATATCGCCCTGGACGGGAAAATCGCCGGGATCATCGCTGTGGCAGACGTGGTGAAGGAGAGCAGCGCCAAGGCCATCCGGCAGCTAAGTTCCATGGGCATCGAAGTGGCCATGATCACCGGCGACAACAAAAAGACCGCCGAAGCCATCGCAAAACAGGTGGGAATCACCCGAGTACTTTCAGAAGTGCTGCCCCAGGATAAATCCAACGAGGTCAAAAAGCTTCAGGCCGAAGGCAAGAAGGTGGCTATGGTGGGCGACGGCATCAACGACGCTCCCGCCCTGGCCCAGGCCGATATCGGTATCGCTATCGGTTCCGGCACGGATGTGGCCATGGAATCCGCCGACATTGTGCTGATGAGAAGCGATTTGATGGATGTGCCCACGGCCATTCATTTGAGCCGCAGCACCATCCGCAACATCAAGCAAAACCTGTTCTGGGCCTTTGGATACAACACCGCGGGCATCCCCATTGCGGCAGGGCTATTGTACCTGTTTGGCGGGCCGCTCCTGAGCCCCATCATCGCGGCGGCGGCCATGGCGC
The DNA here is from genome assembly GCA_023391725.1 of Bacillota bacterium. Lineage (GTDB taxonomy): Bacteria > Bacillota > Clostridia > Christensenellales > Aristaeellaceae > JAEWAH01. Next base: position 7,650 of record JAEWAH010000286.1, read on the forward strand.
TAAGCTCCGTATCGGTTTTGTCCAATGCCCTTAGGCTCAAGCGATTCAAGCCCTACCATGGATGACATAATAAAGAAGGGGATGATTTATATAATGACGAAAAAGAACCTTGTCCTGGCGGCGCTTCTCATCGCTGGCCTGTTCGTACTTTCTTCCTGCGCTAATCTGGACGTGATCGGCAAGGATTCCATTGATTCCTTTGGCAAGATGGTGACTGTGGCGGGAGATCTTGTAGCGACCGATGACGCAAACGCGGGTTATACCATCAAAGCTCCAGACGGGACCGCACGCTTCATCTGGGTCCGGAATTTTTCAAAGAGCACCGGGTTTGACATGGCCCTGGAGTTTGACGCACAGCCCTTCCTGGACGCCGGACTGGATGTAAGCAAGCTTCCCCAAAGCATTCAGGTAAAGGACGGCCTGCTCTTTATCGGGGCCGAGCTTGGAAGCGGTTCCCCCACCGGGGAATCAACGCCCGTGAACGCCTACCGCCAGGCGGTTGACCAAAGCCGGACCAGGGTCAAGTACCATACCGCGCTGGACCATTACGGCGTGGATCTGGGCGGCGGGAACATGTTCGAGTGGGCCAAAGATATATCCACCAATCACAAGGACATCGTGTTTGCCCTGAATCCCCAGCCCTTTATCGACGCGGGGGTCACGCCGGACAAGGTGAACGGCTGGGTCTTTGCCAAAGTCCCGACCATGGACGAAAATAATAAGCCCATTCAAGTGGATAAACTATTGAAACCCTTTAACCTGCAATAACGGAAGGAGAGAACAAATATGCAAACGACTTTACTGAATGTGGAGGGCATGTCCTGCTCCCATTGCGAGAATGCGGTGAAAAAGGCCGTGGGGGCGCTGGACGGCGTTTCCAAGGTGATGGTCAGCCTGAAGGACAAGACTGTGACCGTGGAGCACGACATCGCCAAGGCTCCCTTAAGCGCCATCCGTGACGCCATCGAAGATCAAGGGTACGATGTGAAATAAGATAGGCTGTCTATATGGGCCCCCTGCAAAGGCAGGGGGCCCGAATCATTTTAGAAGGAGGCCGGTGATCTGGGTCCTCCTTTGCATTTGCCACCAATGGGGTGTAGCACTGTCTTATGCCGATGTATATAATGATCCCGGTGGCCGCCCTAAATGAAAGCTTCCCCCATCCTCATGGACCAATGCTGCTTGACGCCAATAATGAAAGTATTATAATGGATATAAACTATTTACTAATTATTCTATTCTAGAGATTGCTCAGATCGGAGCGAAAGAATGATCAGATGTATTGTGGACAGCACATGCGATCTGCCAGATGAGATCATGGAACGGTATGGGATATTGATGCTCCCCATGCGCGTTCTGCTTAATGGGAACGACTTGCGTGACAAGGTGGAGATCACCACCGAAGCTATTTTCTCCGCCATGCGCCAAGGCACCCTTCCCAAGACTTCCCAGGTCAATCCCGATGACATGCACACCTTGTTTCAGGGCTGCTGCGACCGGGGCGAAGATTTTGTTTATCTTGCCTTCTCTTCGGCGCTCTCGGGCACGTATCAGGTAGCTAAGGCCATACTGGCGGAGTATCAGCAAAAGTACCCCAACCTTCACATGCAGGTGGTGGATACCAAGTCCGGCTCTGTGGCCCTGGGGCTCATCGCCCTGCAGGCGGTTAAGCTGATCGAGGCGGGTTATGGTATGGAGGATGTCATAACATGCGTTGCCAACATGGCCGAGCATGTGGAGCATGTGTTTACCATCGCAGACATCGGCTGGTTAGTCCGTGGCGGGCGGATCAGCAAGCTTCAGGGTGTGCTGGGCTCGGTGTTGGATGTGCGGCCCATCCTGGATGTGAAAAACGGGCTGATGGAAGTGATCAAAAAAGTCCGCGGCGGCCAAAAGGCACTTAACACGGTGGTGGATATGCTTATCGAGCGCATTGGGGCCTTCCCGGGGCAAATCATCGGCATCGCCCATTCGGATGACCCGGTGGGCGCGGAAAAGCTGAAAAAGCTCCTGACCGAGAAGATCGGCGCCGCCAGCTTCATCGTCTGCCAGATCGGCAGCGTTCTGGGCAGCCATCTGGGCATTGGCGGGCTGGGGCTGTTCTTCTTCAATGAAGAGCCGGAACCGTATTACGGGCTGTGAGCAGCGATCAAATGGCATAGGAAACATCAACAAGCAGACCGCCATGCCTTCATACGCAAGGCGGCCTTGTTATTTGAGGTGATATTCATGTATTTATATCATTACTTTGAAAGGTCCAAGGGGCCCTTTTTGACTGTTTCGGAGTTGGCATTCGAAGAAGCGCTGAATGTATTGACTGAAATTCAAAAGGCCAATCCGAATCTTGTGAATCCCCGCAAAGAATGGTTTATCAAGCGAAGATATGAGATGGAAGCATTGGTGCGCGAGAAGTTTATCATAAAGGGCGGAAAGCCATTAAGGAAGGCGCCCTTTTACATGACGCTCGGTGAAGATCCCTACATGAACACATGGTATAATGAGCCGGAATCAATCAAGATACATATTTCGGAGTTCGACTTAAGTACAGTATCGTTTACATACGGCGATATGTTCCCGGTTTTTAACCCAGAGTTGGACGATGGAATGGAGTACAGGGGCAATGTTTATTTTTTCGATGAGATCGTTGGGTTAATCGAAAAATATGGTTACCCTGAAAAAATCAACTATAGTTTTCGGGATGGCATCTTCCCCAAAGACGCTCCCGTCAATCACTACTTGAAATATGTGGAGGCGCATGTTTGGAGCGATGATGTTCCGGAAAAATACAGGAAGCAATGGATGGCGGTCCATGCAACATAACGAATAGCGCTGATGATGATGGCTCCCAGCCATAGGCTAGGAGCCATCTTTATTTTATCTGAATTCCTTCTCCACAGAAACGACTTCCGCCTCGGTATTGGCTTCCACAAAAGCCAACACGTTTTCTGCGATGCTATCGGCCTGGGCGCTGTCAAAGGCAATAGCCGCCACGCCGATCTCGATGATGGTATGGATGTCTTGCTCCCCCACCTCGCAGGCCGACACATTGAAGGTGCTGTGGAGCCTGGCGGTCAGCCGCTTTACCTGGGAGCGCTTGTCCTTGAGGGAGTGGCACCAGGGGGCGTGGAGCCTTAGGGTCAGCATCAGCAGGATCATTGCTGCCCCTCCCCCGCCGCCGGGTACATGGTATGAAGGTAGGCAAGTCCAGTGCTCGTCCTGAATATATTCTTGCGTATTGAGGCGATCTCTGTCGTCGCCATCTGCCCCTCGTGGATGTTCACCAAGAAGTCCGCTTCCACGAGGATCTGATAATCGATACCCACAATATCCGTATAGGTATGATGGTGGGCGATCAAATAGCACACCCGCTCCACGATATTAGGGTCGATCCCTTCTTTAAGCAGCATTTCCCTGGCCGGGCCGGGACCCTCCAGCTGCTGGTAGTGGCCGCTGGCGCTTTGGTACTTTTCTTCACTTGGTTTGATGCCGATATCATGGGTCAAGGCTGCCAGATCAATGATCTGCGCGGTCTTTTCATCCACCTTTTCCGCTTCGGCGATGGCCTTGGAAAAGGCGTACACCTTCAAAAAGTGGTGGATGCGCTGGGCGTCTGTCCCGAACCAGGCTATCATAGCCGAGATCACATGACTGATCATTGTTTCGCCTCATCTCTTTTAAGTACATATATTCTATCATGGGAAAGAAAAAGTTTCCAGTACGCAAATGCGGCCCGGATCTCACTCCCGCGCGGAGCCTTCCTTCCCGGTGGCACGTTTTGAAATTTTCTGCTATACTGTCCATGTGCTGCCGGGATTTCTCCGCAGCGCTTTTATAACCCGTTTAGGATCTGCGTATAAAGCAGGCCATACTATTTTTGATCACCCGGAGCCAAGCGAGGAAGAAAAAATGACCGTTTCGATTCTACATCCCGAGCTTTTGACCATTATCGACGAGAAAGCCAACCAGACCTATTTTGGCGGGGACCAGGAGTGGTATTCAAATGAATGGCACCGCCGGGCGGGCTGCGGCCCCACCAGCGCGTCCAACCTCTTGGCATATCTGGCCTTCACCCGCCCGGAGCTTCGGGCGCTGTACGGATATGAAAATATGAGCCACGAAAACTTCTCCCGGCATATGGAGGAAGTATATACATTTGTGACCCCCGGGAACATGGGGCTCAACCGCACCGAGATGTATTCGGAAGGGACGGCCGCACTTGCCAAGAGCAGGGGGATTACACTTTCCCCGCACGTTTTGGATATCCCGGGCAACATGGCAAGGACCCGCCCATCTTTTGCCGAAGTGACGGCCTTTGTGCAGGCGGGGCTTGAGTCCGACTGCCCGCTGGGCTTTTTGAACCTCACCCGGGGGAAGGTCAAGAACCTGCAGGGCTGGCACTGGATCACCCTCACCGCGGCGGATATGGATGAAAACAAACTGACCGCCAACGTCTCCGACGAGGGCAAGCAGATCAGCATTGATATAAGGCTGTGGTACCTGACCACCCGCATGCACGGGGGGCTTGTGTATTTCACGCAGGAGAAAGCTTGATATCTAGTTGTCAGCCTTGCAGCACCAAGGCATCGTAGGGCGGGGGCAAGCCCCCGCCCTACGCGCTTCCATTACCAATACCTCCAAAAAACAAAATAGTTATTGACAGTCGTACCCTTTTAGCATATCATCTATTTCATACTAATCCTGTATGAAATATTGTTTGTGGGGGTATGCAAGCCATGGACATCACCACATGCTGTATTCACGGCAGCCGGAAGAAGCGCGACACCACCGGCGCCATCAGCGTTCCCATCTTCCAGTCTGCCACGTTCGCCCATCCCGGTGTTAATCAAAGCACCGGGTTTGATTATTCCAGGACGCAAAACCCCACCCGGGAGCACCTGGAAGAGACTTTGGCCGCCCTGGAGGAAGGGACCGACGCCCTGGCTTTCTCCACCGGCATGGCATCATTGGCCGCACTGATGGAGCTGTTCACCCCCGGGGATCACATTATTGCCTCCGATGATCTGTACGGCGGCTCCAACCGGCTGTTTGAGCATATCTCCAAAAAGAACGGCCTTTCCTTCAGCTTCGCCGATACCTCAAATATCGATCATATACTTCCCTTGATCACCAAAAGCACCAAGGCATTGTTTATCGAAACGCCCTCCAACCCCATGATGCTGGTGACCGATATCCCGGCAGCCGCGTCGCTTTGCCGGGCCCATGGTCTCCTTCTCATTGTAGACAATACCTTTTTGACCCCTTACCTGCAAAAACCCCTGACACTGGGCGCGGATATCGTGATGCACAGCGGCACCAAGTACCTGGCCGGGCATAACGATACCCTGGCGGGTTTTCTGGTGGTCAAGGATGAACAGCTTTCCCAGCGGCTGCGCTTCATCTACAAGACTACCGGGGCCTGCCTTTCCCCCTTTGACAGCTGGCTTTGCATCCGGGGAATCAAGACGTTGGCGGTGCGCATGGAGCGCCAGCAGGAAACGGCCATGCGCTTGGCTCAATGGCTTTGCGCACAGCCGCATATCACCAAGGTATATTACGCCGGGCTCCCGGAGCATCCGCAGCTTGCGATATCCCGACGCCAAGCCAGGGGATTCGGAGCCATGCTCTCTTTCCAGGTGGATTCCGCCGAAACGGCGCGCAGGCTTCTGGAGAACGTGAAAATCATCCAGTACGCCGAAAGCCTGGGAGTCGTGGAATCGCTGATCACCTATCCCATGCTGCAGACCCACGCCGACCTTCCCCCGGAAGAACGGGAGAAAAAGGGCATCACCGACCGGCTGATCCGCTTTTCGGTGGGCCTGGAGGACGCGCTGGACCTGATGGATGATTTAAGCCAAGCTCTTTTAGGAGGTCATGCCTGATGTTTGACTTTGACCGCGTCGTCCCCCGCAAGGATACCGACAGCCTGAAATACGATTTTGCCGTTGCGCGGAAGATGCCGGAGGATGTGCTGCCCTTGTGGGTGGCTGATATGGACTTTCCCGCTCCCCCCTGCGTCGTGGATGCCCTTACGGAAAAAAGCCGTCATGGGATCTTCGGCTATTCTGACACAAGGGAAGACTATTTTGAAATCTTGGCCTGCTGGTTTGAAAGCCGCTTTTCCTTTACAATTCAACCGGAATGGCTGATCAAGACCCCCGGCGTAGTATATGCCCTGTGCGCCGCCATCAGAGCCTATACAAGACCGGGAGAGGCCGTGCTCATCCAGCCCCCCGTGTACTATCCTTTCTCTGAGTCTATTTTGAGCAATGGCCGGAGGCTTGTCGAAAACCCCCTCATACTGCAAAATG